>DAOVMD010000098.1 GCA_030630935.1 Candidatus Mcinerneyibacteriota bacterium
CATTAAGCAACAGATGAACTAAACCAAAGCAGTGAAATATCTGTAGTTTTGTTTTTAAATTATTTTATTGAGACGTGCAATTGCATGTCTCTACAATAACATTTGAACTCTTTATTGTGGAGCGAAGCGAAACTATGTCAAAGAACAGATTTATATGAGATCATCTTATAAATGAAATTCCGAAACTGCAAAAGTAAGAAAAGAGCTTCTTCATATATCTACTTTTGGGATAATTTTATTTTTCATATTTTTTCCTAATATTTTTTTATGTTGTAAGGACGTGCCATGGCACGTCCCTACAATCTTTTCTATTGCTTTTTATTTAAAAATACATTATAATCATCAAAAAGGAGTTATCATGATTGATACTCATTGTCATATTGATGACAAGAAATTCTCCGATGATTTAGCTGCGGTTATTGAAAGAGCAAAATCAGAAGGAATCAAATATTTAATTGCGCCCTCTGTTGACTTGAAGTCCTTTTACAGAATAACGGATATTTCAGAATCATATCCCGGGTTCATATATCCAGTCCCTGGTATTCATCCTTCTGAAGCAAATAACTACCCGAAAGAAACCAAGGATCAGCTTCATGAATTAATTAAGCAATTTAAACCAATCGCAATTGGAGAGATTGGTTTGGATTATTATTGGGTTCAGGATAATAAAGAGGATCAAAAAAAGCTTTTTTCTCTTCAGCTTCAAATAGCTGAGACATATAACCTTCCGGTGATCGTTCATAACAGAAGTGCAATTGAAGATTGTCTTGAGTTATTAAACAGCTTCAAGCTCAAAGCAGTATTTCATTGTTTTTCAGAAGAACCCAGATTTGCTTATGATTTAATAGATGCTGGATATTTCATCTCTTTCACGGGAAACATTACCTATCCCAAATCCCAGGGTCTCAGGGAACTAATCAAGGAGTTACCCCTTGAAAAGATTCTATTAGAAACTGATTCACCATATTTAAGTCCTCAGAAAAAACGAGGTAGAAGAAATGAACCTGCAAATATTAAATTTCTTTATGAAGTGATTGCAGAATTAAAGGGAATTGAGATAGAAATATTTATCCCGGCAATTGAGAATAATGTAAAAGAACTATTTACCAAAATCTAATGTTGTTCTATAATACCCTGCATTACCCTGCTTATCAATTGCTCTGACTAGAATAAAATGTTTCCCGCCTTTTAAATGGTATAGATTAAGAGTAAAGAATTCAATCTTTGAATCCAGAATCTCATCATCTGAAACAATTGATTTCCAATCCTTGAAATCAATCTGGTAATCTAATCTTGCAATATCAGAATGAGTATCTGAAACTCTTAGATTAAGGAATGAAATACTCTTCAGTTTTGTAATCTTGGGAGGAGTATTGTCAATTATAAACTTATTACTTATTTGAACATTTTCAAGGGCATTGTCTTTATTATGAGAAGGGATGTCTGAAACAACTAATTTTACCTGGTACTCTCCATCATCAAAATAATTCGCATCAAATTCATAAGGTGACCCTGCTAAATTCTCTGACATTATGGTCCATTTGCCCGTATTTATATTTCGAATATAAACCGAATAGACTAACGAATCAAAATTATCATCAACGCATGCCCAGGTAACCTTAATAATTCCGGAAGTATTTTTCATCGGCATGGATGGTGAGCTTGAATAAGTTGATGGTGTAAAAATTGTTTCCTGCCTTGAATTAACAGATGTTTTTGGAATTAACATTGAGAATTCCGGTGGTGTAACCTTTAAAGACATAATAATAGGTTTAATGTTCTTCTCGGTAAATGTTACTTTTACAGAAGATACTTCCGGGGAAACTTTAAGAGTTCCCGATGTCAGTTCAATCTTCCATTGTAAGAACCTGGCAGAGGATGATAAAATCCTTGCACCCGATTTCTCATAGGGTCCTCTCCAATCTTCCCAGTAGTCACCGGGATTTTCCGAGTTGCCGGAACGGGTATAAATTCTCACACCTGTATCCTGGAGTGTGATTGACTCCCAAAAAATCCGACCCCAATCCCCGCTCGTACCTGCGTCTAAAACATCTGATTCAAGATATCCCGAAGTGCTAATTGTACTGTCAAGAAGATAAACTTCCCCGGGAAAACCTGTAAGAATATATATTCTCTTATTTTCTTCTTTAATTCTTACAATTGTATTATTATTTATTTTCAAAAATAATCCGGGTAATTTCTCGGGCTCAAGTTTTAAGACTAACCCATTTGTATCAAATGCAACTATCCAACCAAATTTCCTATTGAAATATGAGTCCAGAATAAAGTTTTTCTTGACCGACCAAACCTCTTCCAGGTTACCATTTATTCCAACTCTAAACATCATTGCCCCGGTGCCTTTCGATCTATATTTTGGAACTCCGGAAGGCGGCAAGATTTTCTTATTAGTTAAGGCTTCATTCAAATCCGTTTCCTTCTTATCCACAACCTTTTTATTAATAAGGGGCATTGTCATCAAGGTTGGGAGTTTCGCACCTGATAAATAAACTGAAGTAATTAAAATTTTATTATCGTTTGAAACATCAATCCCTGTAACCTCCTGACCTGGAGTATCATATAAAATCGAAATTTTCCCCGATTTAATATCATATTTATAAACAATGCCTGTTGGGGTTTCACCAAATAAAAGGGAGTTCTCACCAAACCGTGTCAACCGGGTCAAGTGTGATGCCTTACTCGAAAACAGTACTTCTGATTTCCTTAAAATCGAAACTTTTATTAGCTTAGGGTCTTTACCGGTTAAAATATAATAGGAGCCCTTAATCTCTAAAATGCTCCAAATATAATTTGTATTACTATTAAAAAATTCAGTTTTTGTCCCGTCGCTTTTTATTCTGTAAACTTTTCCGGTCGGTGCAACACCAACTAAAATCCCATCAGGAAACTTCGCAAGACATAATATTCGCTCTCCTGTAAATTGTGTTAAGACAGATAGCTCACCTTTTTCAAATTTAAAAATCTTACCTGTACTTCCTCCTGCAATATATAATATGTCATTACTTTCTACAACATCAACGATATAATTATCTTCAACCTTCGTAACCAAATTAAGTTTCGGAGTCAAGCTCATCTTTCCATCACTATCTATGGAAATATTAACCGGTTTACCGAGAGAAAATGTATGAAGGTTATCGTTCTCCCAAACTTTCTGTATCGCATTTAAATTTATAGAAAAAACAAGGATAATTAAATATAATAATATTACCTTTCTTTGTTTCATCTTTACTCCATTTATTTTTTTATTTGTATAACTATTTGTTTTGATCCAGTAAACGGGTATTGCAATTCAAAAATTTGTTTCTTGATCGTGCGTTGAGTAGTAATTAGACCCTGGTGTGATGCCGAGCCCTGTTGAAGTAAAAAGAAGGTTGGTGGAACATCTATGAATTCCATATCATCCACATTCAACCCAATTTCACCTTTTACTAATCTTACACTTAGTTTGTTTAAGGGAATTGAACCCGAAATCCATTCCTTTATCTCGTCAAAAGAATTAAGGTAATTATAATTTGGTGATTCAATCAAGCGCTGTCTATCTTCATTTTGACTGTCTGAAATTAATAAGTAGTAATTCCCGGGAACAATTTTCTTTGGAATCGAAAACCTTATGACTTTTTCAACTACAGGCTTTTTCAATTGTTTTAATAATAACTTAATTTTTATTTCTTCACCAATCAAAAAATTATTTTTATTTATTACTACATCCTTAAGGAAAAACCTGGAGGGTTTATCTGAAACCTTAAACTTAATGATTATATTAGAAATAGGGATATCTTTCTCGGGATTATTCTTTGTAAATGTGAAGACCCTCAACATTCGACCGATGCCGCCTAATAAATCAAAAATATTTGTGACACTCATTAAATCAGAGTATTTTAGAAGTTCTTTCGACTCAGAGTAAATTTTGATCTCATACTTAATAAATAATTCACTAAAATTACTTAAGGTGGATGTTGCAAGATTAAATATCGCAGTTCTTAATAATGTTCCTAATAAGAATTTATTATTAATAATGTCGACATTGAATTCTTTTTCATTTATTAAAAACTTCAAGTTAACATAGTCTGGTTTCCTTCCAATTTTACCATAGACTCCGGGAATCCGGTCTTGAACAAATTCACCAACTGTTGTAACGGAAGAACCTATTTTAAATGAACGATACATGCTTGGAAGAACTGTATGGATATATGCAGTTGCCATTGGTAACCTGATATTCCCGCCATTTAACATTGGATGCCCAAATGCATATATTTCATCCCCGTCAACGTGTGTTACAGTACCGATTGCTGAAATGTCCATATCACCTTTTATAAGTTGAACTGCAACCGGTGACCCAGGTTCAAGTGTGGTAATGCTAATATCTCCAATTCCAACTCCTCCGCCTTGAACAGGATAAAATCCAAATTTTAAAAACTCCTTTTTAAATTCTTTAAATCCATATTGGTTAAAACCTGTTAATGTTACAGGAGTTTGGATATAATTCAAACCATCTTTCCCCATCTCCATACCGAATATGCCAAAACCTTCCGGCTTTGAATCAGAAAATTTCTTCTTTAACTCAAGCATCTCCATTATGGGAGTAACACCGGCAATCGGTTCTTTTGAGAATGACCATGAGTACGCAACTGCACCAATCAACTTTCCGTTAATATAAATTGGGGAGCCGCTCATACCGGATATTACTCCGGCATTTTCAATATTTTCATTCCCGGATAACTTTACCAAAATCACATCATGATTAGGAGAAAAACCTTTCATTACACTTATAATTGTAGCAGAAAAAGTCTCAACCTTAGTTCCGGAAAAGACACTCTTCCCATATCCTTTCATACCTGGTTTTATTTCGTTTAGCTCCATGAATTCCTGTTCTGAATATATTGGGAAGGAGAGTAAACTAAGGATGACTATTAATAATAATACCTTTAATCTATTCAATGGAATTTCTCCGGAATTTGCATTTCTGAAAATTAATATTGTTGATTCATGCTCCTCAAGAACTCAACATTTTTCTTTGTATTTCTGAGTTTCTTCACGAGGAACTCCATTCCTTCAAGTGTTCCCATCGAACTTAAAATCTTACGCAGGATATAAATCCTCTGCATTTCAAATTCTCCAAGGAGAAGCTCTTCTTTTCTGGTACCTGATCGGATAAGGTCAAATGCTGGAAATACTCTATTATCTGAAAGCCGTCTATCGAGATGGATCTCCATATTACCGGTGCCCTTGAACTCTTCAAAAATTACATCATCCATTCTTGAACCGGTATCGATTAAAGCTGTTGCAATAATTGTTAATGACCCACCCTCTTCTAAGTTTCGGGCTGAACCAAAGAATTTCTTTGGTTTTGAAAGTGCACTTGCTTCAATTCCTCCGGATAAAACTCTACCTGTAGATGGAATAACTGAGTTATGAGCTCTTGCAAAACGTGTAATTGAATCAAGCAAAATCACAACGTCCTTCTTATACTCAACTAATCTTTTTGCCTTCTTCAAAACCATCTGAGCTACTGCGACATGCCTTGTGGGGGATTCATCAAATGTAGATGAGATGACTTCACCATTAACGGACCTTTCCATATCTGTGACTTCTTCCGGACGCTCATCAATTAAAAGAACGATTAAAACTACGTCCGGATGATTAATCGTAATCGCATTTGCTATCTCTTTTAATAACAATGTCTTTCCCGCACGCGGAGGTGAAACAATCAAACCACGTTGGCCTTTTCCTATTGGAATAAACATGTTCATTACTCGTGATGAAAACATTGAAGGCTCAAACTCTAACTCAAGTCTTTCATTTGGATAGATAGGAGTTAAATTATCAAATAAGGTTCGGGTCTTTGCTTTCTCAGGATTTTCATGATTTACCGCTTCGACTTTTAATAATGCAAAATATTTCTCACCATCCTTCGGTGGGCGAATCATTCCGGAGACAGTGTCCCCGGTCCTTAAGTTAAAGCGCCGCATCTGTGAAGGAGATACATAAATATCTTCGGGACCTTGAAGATAATTATAATTAGGTGAGCGTAAAAAACCAAACCCATCATCCAATATCTGAAGAACACCTTCACCATAAACAAAACCGTTCATCTCAATTCGCTTTTGAATAATTTTAAAAATTAAATGCTGCTTTCGAATATTATGATAACCGGGAATACCAACATTCTTTGCAATTTCAAATAATTCCTGGATCGTCATTTTCTCAAGCTTCACAACATCCATAACCTCTTCCTTCTTAAAATTCTTGGAAGGCGGCGATGTTTTAACTGGCGCAGGTTTCACTTCTTCCACGGGTGGCGGGGTTACTTGCTGCTTTGTAATAGTAGGGGTGGATGTCTTTGATTCTACTGGGGGTGGGGTTGGATCCGGTGAAACGGGTTTCTTAACCTTAGGAGGACGACCACGTCCTCGTTTCTTCGGAACTTCAATATTATCTTTTTTCGCGCTACCTGACTTTTTCGGATTCATTCCTTTTTACCTCCTTAAAAAATGTATTCTTTAAATTAAATAACTCATAGAATAGAGAAGACCTCTTTTCGGATTTCTAATTTGGATAGTCTTTTACTAATTCGTATTATACAATAATTTTTTCAATTTGTCAACTTATTTTTATAAATTATCTTTGGCCTGATAAATTTTAATTGGAACATTTGTATTAGGACTTAACCTTAGTCAGATTAAATCTCTTCAACTTATCTCTTTTTAGAAAGAATTTAACTACGGACCACACTGAACACACTGCAAAGATAAAAAAATAAAAAACAAATTTATTAACAGGGAACTGAAGAGTACTAACGAGAACTAAGAAAAAAATAAAAATAAAACAAAGAAAAGAAAAATATTTTATAGGAACTTTAAAGAGACATATAGTGGATGGTTTACATCAATGGTTTTATCTATGGCAGTAGGGGTTTCCAGCTTGAAACCCTGACCATGATTAATAATCCTCCCTAATGTAGGAGTTACTAATGAAAAAGAAAATGGTACTATTCTTAATATTGTTTTTTTTTCTTTAACGTTATTAAGGGATATTCTCTATACTATTATGATTTAGTAAATGGTAAAGGTGAGGGAATGGCAGGGGCATTAACTGCTATTGGCAATGATATCCAATCAATTTATTGGAACCCTGCAATTGGATCGATGATTAAAGAAGAAAGGATGTCTTCTGGGTTTTCGTATTATAGTGGTAATACAGAGGGCTTATCCCCT
Organism: Candidatus Mcinerneyibacteriota bacterium; assembly: GCA_030630935.1. Lineage (GTDB taxonomy): Bacteria > AUK180 > AUK180 > JAQVHJ01 > JAQVHJ01 > DAOVMD01. Next base: position 7,233 of record DAOVMD010000098.1, read on the forward strand.
CGAGTTTATTTTAACAATTTTTCAATATTATTTCCATTAGAAAAATTCAATATTGGCTTTATATATTTTACTCCAATAAACTATGCAATGTCAACAAAAATTGATGGTTATGATATGTATGGTAATCCTACAGGGAAATTTGAGATCAAGTATGAAATGTTTATTAGGAAGCATGGAATTCATTTTTCAAGGGAATTTGTAAATGAAAATTTCGGAATTGGGATAAATTTATATTACAATAATATTGAAAATAGTATAAAGATAGCTGACTATGTTTTGACAGCAACTGCCGATACTTTTAATTTTGATCTTGGAATTCATTATCATCCAGGTGAGATATTTGTTCTCGGTTTAAAATATTCAAATATCAGTAAATTTACCTATAAAAAAGATTCATATTCAGATTCTTCTTTTTCTGATGGTGAAATAATTCCAACAGAATTGGTAATAGCTATGGGACTAAATTGTAAGAAAGTTAAATTTGGTTTTGATATCTTTGAAATCAAATGGTCAGAAAATAAAGAAGAGGATTATACTTATTATATTGGACCTTCAAAATATCTTCCTACAAATGATTGGAGAGGTTTTAGACTTGGAACAGAGATCGATATTTATAAAAAACAAGTATTCCTTCGTCTTGGAATTAGAAGAAATTTCTGTACTGAAAATTCATTTTACTATTACGGTTCTGAAAATATTGGTTTAGGTATTATACGTGATAAACATGGTTTTGATTTTGGATTAAGTAAATTAGAAAATCATGAATTTAGCATTAACGAAGGAAGTTATTATTCATTTAGAGCTGATTTCTATCTGAATTATTAGATTCTATCAATGATAGAAATCAAGGGTAAAATCGTTTTACTTTTTAGTAAGCAATACTTTGTTATTGCGTTTGTATTAAATGGAGGATGTTCGATAACTCCATTTTGTCATTGCGAGGGAAAGTTCAAAGAGGTTGTTCCTCCGGCAATATCTTTTTTTTACATGTTTGAGGGAAAAAGCGTTGAGCTATTTTGAATTCACAATAAACTTTATTTGATTATAGTTAGTCTGCCTTGTTTTTCTTTACCCTTATCATCAGTAATTACATAGAAATAAACCACTGAAAAAAAATATATTAATATTTATTAATATAATACATAAGAGGTCGATATCCTAATTCTCCCATTTATCCAGAGCAGGGTCAATTTTCACTCCAAGAATTTCTACAAGTTGACCATAGATTGTTTTTATCTCTATTATATAACCATCAAAAGTTCGATTAATTACTAAATTTAACATATAATTAATACAATCTTCCTCCGCAATCTCGTCAAACTCAGCCGAAATCACTTTGGTGATTTTTATGTGTAATTTACGACCTAAATCTACAATGTGTTTTTTGGTTCTGAAGTTTTTAATAATAATCCACCCAATCCTCAAATGACTTGGGCGCACATTTTCGAATCAACTCGGAAGTTCCTTCAAAACTATGCGATTTAATTAATCTCCAAAGGAAATACTCTATTTTTAAAATATTTATTGAAAATTTCATTCCTTAATTCTAGTAGATCATCGGATACTTTCTCATTAACAGAAATTTGCATATAATAACTGTTATAAATCCTTTCTTGCATCACTAAAGTGCTTAAAGCACAATTATGAATTATTATAGCCAGTGCTTCTTCATGATCGTATCCCTCTTTTAATAACTTTCTAAATAGGTA
>DAOVMD010000185.1 GCA_030630935.1 Candidatus Mcinerneyibacteriota bacterium
AGACTGGAAGAGACTTGTAATTATTATCTAATTATGATATACATATTGGGGAGACGTGCCATGGCACGTCTCTACGAACTATAAAACGACTACTTCCGCGCCCTGCACCCTAGCGAAGTGCGTGGTACAGGGTCTGTTCTCTGCTCAAGCAACTTTGTTTTTTGAGAATGAGTTTTCAACTAAACTAAATATAATTATTCCTACGAATGAAACAATAAATGCTGGGATAATATCATTCCCTAACTTTGTTACTTCTTTTAATACGGGGAACATATTCCACCAAACTACCAATCCGAATCCTGAAAGTATCCCGAAGATTGCAGCTCGTCGTGTCATCTTTTTCCACCATAACGAGATAAGGATTACGGGTCCAAAAGCTGCACCTAAACCGGACCAAGCATGGAGAACCGTATCGAAAACACTCCCTGCAGTAAGTGCAAAACCAAAGGCAAATATCCCAATTAATAAAGTGAAAAATCTACTTAATTTTAAAAATTTCTTATCAACTACCTCTTTGCTGTTAGGAGTTCCATCTTTATTGAAAAAGAATTTTTTTATCCACTGCCAGTTGTTTTTGATTCCTTTCTTATAAAGAATCTTTCTAAAAATATCTTCGGTGAGAGCTGAAGTTGTAACGAGAAGTTGTGAATCAGCAGTTGACATCATTGCAGCAATTGCTCCCGAAATCATAATCCCTGCAAGTAAAGGCCAGATTCCCCCTGAAAGAAAAGCTTTTGCACAAACCGGGAGCAGATGTTCTTTCCCGACTAGTGTTTCTCCGAAAATTGTACCGGGAAGATTAGCAACAGTATCTCGTAAAGCAGCTACTCCAACAACACCTAATAATAATGCTCCGGAATATGCTAAGATTGCCCATGTTATTGCAATAATTCTACCCTTTCCTATATTTTTTGAATCGTCAATTGCCATAAACCTGGTTAGCAAATGCGGTTGTCCCATATATCCCAGTCCCCAGGCGAGACCTGAAATGACAAGTGCAAATGCTTCCCACCCGGTTTTACCCTGTAAAAAATTTAACAGATTTGGATCCACCTGTTGAATTATATTTGTTGTCGCTAAAAAACCACCAACTTTTATTAAGCCGATAATAGGAAGTGCAACTAAAGCAAAAAGCATTATAATTGCCTGAAAGAAATCTGTCCAGGCAACTGCAAAGAATCCGCCAAGTATTGTATATAAAACTATTATTACAGCTCCGATGATCATTCCATATATATGCGGAATCCCAAATGTTGTGTCTAAAACTTTTCCGGCTCCAAGAAATTGTGCTGCAATATATAGAGTATAGAAAATCACAATTATAAAAGTTGAAACAATTCTGATTATATGTGAAGTATCCTTAAATCTTGATTCAAAATAATCCGGTATTGTTAGAGAGTTATATTCACCTGTTTTCTCTCTCAGTTTCTTTGCAACAAATATCCAATAAAAAATTATACCCAAGACACAACCTAAGGCTGTCCAGATAGCGGCATATCCGAGTAGTAAAGCAGTTCCTGTCAGTCCAATTAAGAGCCATGCACTCTCCCCCGAAGCCCTCTCAGATAATGAAATTACCCACGGACCTAGTTTTTGACCGCCTAATAAAAAGTCCTTTAAGTTTTTATTCATTCGGGAAGTATATATTCCAACAGCGAGCATAAAAATCAAATAAAGAATGAAACTAATAAGAATTAAATTCATGGACCCCTCCTCTGAATTATTATTGAAACTAAAAAAATAATCCTTTATCTAATTCTATCATAAAATATGTAGAAAAGTCAAGTTTTTTTATTTTTCAAAATATCTTGACAATTTAATATATTTATGCTATAATTATTGTATATTAGTAATATAATAAAAATAAGTTTAAAAAGGAGGTGACATATTCGATTTTTTACAGGGGTAACCTACTTATAATAAACTTAAGGAGGGTCTAATGAGAAAAAGTTTTCTCACATTTTTTATTAGTTGTTTGTTAGTTTTAACTTCTGCTGTGGTTTTTGCAGGAACCTCTGGTGCTATACTCGGCTTTATTACTGCTGATGATGGTTCACCAGTTGCCCAGGCAACAATCAGAGTTGTTGAAAGAGATTTGAAAGTTGTTTCAAATGAATTTGGAATGTTTTCAATTCCATCTCTCCGACCGGGCGTATATACAGTTGAAATTGTAAAGGCCGGATATGGTTCTGTAACAGTCGAGAAGGTTTCAATCCAGATCGACTTGACCACACCATTAAATATCACATTGAAACAGACTGATGTTGATATTGATCCGATCATTGTAACTGCTACAAAAATTCTCGTTCATAGGGAGCAGACCGGAACCGTTTATAGAGTTGACCACGATGAGATTGTTGAGATGTCATCAAGAGATATCTTCAGAGTTGCACAGGCGATGCCTGGTGTAATATCCAATGAAGATGGTCAATTTAAAATTCGAGGTTCAAGGTATGACCAAACTTTATTTATGGTCGACGGTCTTTCAATTATGGATCCATTCTGGAAAACTTTTGGTGCAACACCGAATGCAAAAGGTATTATGGGTGAAGTTGCTGTTATCACCGGTGGTTTTGATGCAGAATACGGTGATGCCATTGGCGGTGTTGTCAACACAGTTTCCAGGAACCCGAACTTCAAAGAACACCAGGGTTCATTTGTTTATAATTCTTCCGATATCCCGAATTACCACGGTGTGTGGGATGAATCAATTAAATTGGCTGAACAGGAGTTCAACCTTGATATGGACGGTCCGATTTCAAAAGATCTTGGTTATGTATTTGCCGGTCAGGTATTCATAGCTGATGCATCTACAACCTCGGGCTATAAAAATGAAAACTATGAAGAATTTCATGATTATCATTTTAAACTTTCATATAACCTTAATCCAACTACAAACTTGATGTTCCACACAAACTATGGTTTTGCTTGGATTAGAGTTAAGGCAGCTTACGAGGCAAGTTTTCCTGGTTGGCCTATTCAATTTCAGTTTAATAGATTACACCATTTAATTCTCGATACTTATATTGGGAATGCAACGACTGCTACATTTTCCTATGGTTGGTTCTACTCAGGAATCGATTTTGGTGCACATGATACTGATGCAGATGGTGATATCCTCTGGAATGAGATTAGGCCATTATTAGAACTTCAGGCTGGTGATTATTATGCTAATCAGAGAACCAGAAGTACAACTCAGGAATTTAGAATTGATCTTGAGTCAAGTATTTTCAATCGGCATACTATTAAAGTAGGTGCCGGTTTACAGAATGTTTTTGTTGATATGTTCTGGACAGTTTCATATGGAATGGCCTGGTGGGGAACCATTGATTATTGGCCTGCATTTTCATATCTCGAAGATTGGGAATCTGAATATAATTATACCAGTGCTTATGCCCAGGATAAATTTGACTTGATCCAGGATAAATTGACTTTAACTCTTGGTGTGAGATATGAAAATTGGGATTATCTCCCGAAAGAGCCTACCAAAATTTCACCGAGAGCTGGGCTTTCTTACCAGCTTAATGATTATACCGTAATTAGAACTAACTATTCTCAAATGTATCAAACACCTAATGTCTCTGCGGTATTGGAATATGATACAGGCGGTATTCAGGATTACTATGGTGAACAGTCCTGGGGTGCAGATACTATTGTTCCTCAGTCAACTTCAATTATAGAATTTGGTTTACAGCGTCAGCTTGGGAAGGATTTCCTTCTTGAGATCAATGCTTATGACAAGCAAATGACAAAAATCCATTGTGTTTGGGAAAATCCTGATACTCATAGAGTTGAATATACTAATGGTGGTGAAGGCTGGGCACAGGGTGTTGAGTTTACATTAAGAAAATCTTTATCAAAAAACATAAAGGGTTGGATTAACTATTCATGGATGGAGGCAAAAGGAAAGAATGTTGCCAGAGATTTCTATAATAGTGATGCTGTTTATGATGATCCTTCTTTATATGATAAAGAATTTTATCTTGATTGGGATCAGAGACATAATGTAAATATTAACCTGTTCTACAATACAGATAATTTCTTCCTGAATGTAATCTGGAGATGGGGCAGCGGTTATCCATATACACCTCATGATAGTTTTCATGATTGGGGTTTAGATGGAGAAAATAATGACTGGGGTGCAGATAATTTACCTGGTACAGGGGATGTCGGCGAAGACGATGGAATTCAGCAGGCTAATGAACCTTGGGACTATGGTGAGCAAGATGGTGCATATCAGGAAGGTGAACCTTCTTATGCATCGGATATCTTAGCAGTTTATAATACCGAGAGATATCCCGCTTATGACAGAGTTGATATTGTTATGAAATTAAAAATGAAAAACCTTAAGCTATTCGGAGCAGAATATTGGGTTAGCTTTACTGTCAGAAATATGTTTGATCATCACAACCTGAGACAAAGAGGCGGAACCGACCCAGCAGATATCGATCCTTATACCGGTGAACCTTGGACACTGATTCCTACAGGCGGAACAACAAGAAGAGTTGTAATGGGTATTGAGGCCCGTTGGTAAAACGCTGATATTATAAATTAGATTCTTGGGTACGGGATTTTCCCGTACCCAAAATCTTTCCTTTCTATTTTAATTTAAATTATTTAACTAAGAATAAATTTTGTAATTTTTTGTTGTTTTAAAACGTACTTCTTTATTGTAAAAGGAGATTTACTCTATGGGAAAAAAAGGTTTCGGTTATATATGCCTATCATTAATATTTTTACTTTTAAGCGGGATTTTTAGCATAGTAAATGCCTCACCTATGAGGGGATTGGAAGATCATTGGAAATTACCAAAAGAAGAAAAACGTTTAACTATTGAAGATAGAGAGAAAGCAATTGAAATATTATCAAATATTTCTCTTGTTTTTATTGATGTTGCTGCTGAAGTAAAACCCGTAGTTGTAAATATTAATACAGATATCTTATTAAAAAGTACTTCTCCAACTACTGAAGATGACTCTCCATCTGATTTCTTTTATAATCCAAATCTACCTCGTAAAACAAAAGGATTGGGTTCAGGTTTTATTATAACAGAAGACGGGTATATATTAACTAATTTTCATGTAATAAAGAATGCGAATAAAATTAAAGTTCGCCTTGAAGATAAAAGGGAGTACGATGCAAAAGTGATAGGGACAGATGAGCAATCTGATATTGCAGTAATAAAAATTGAAGAAAAGAACCTTTCATTTGCAAAGTTAGGAGATAGTGATAAGATTAATGTAGGTGAGTGGGTAATTGCAGTTGGAAGTCCTTTTTCATTTGACTTTACAGTTACGGCGGGAATAATTAGTGCAATCAAGCGTACTGGAGTTTCTTCAGGCAGATATGAAAATTTTATTCAAACTGATGCCGCGATTAATCCCGGTAATAGTGGCGGTCCGCTTGTTAATTTAAAGGGAGAAGTTATAGGGATTAATACAGCGATAGTATCAAAAAGCGGGGGCTTTGAGGGCTTAGGTTTTGCAATTCCAATTAATTTTGCAAAGGATATCCTTCCTCAGCTTATCGATTCTGGTGAGATGAAGCATGGAATGATAGGGGTCTCTGTTCAACCTCTCGACCCGGAACTTGCAAAGAAATATGGTTTGAAAGAAAATTATGGCGTTATAGTTAATGAAGTTTATCCTGGTTCTCCTGCTTCAGAATCCGGGTTGAAGAAAGGAGATATTATTTTAAAAGTAAATGATAAAAAAGTTGATTCTCCGACCTCATTAATTTATCTAATTGGTAGTGTGAAAATAAATGAAAAAGTTAATCTGACCATTTTCAGTGATAATAAAAAATCTACCCTTCAAGTTAAAGTGATTGAACAGGAGCATGAGAATCATTATATATCTACTGATAAAGTCGTGGGATTAGTCTCAGATTCTAAATTAGGAATTGATGTTGATGATATAAATGAAAAACTTCGTCTTCAATTTAATATTCCTAAAATGATTAAAGGTGTGGTTGTAATTGAAATTAACAAGGATTCAATTACAAAATCAGCTGACCTAAAGAAGGGTGATGTTATTGTTGAGATAAATAGAAGCAAGATTAAAGATGTAAATGACTATGTAAATAAAATAGGTCAAGCAAGTTTGAAGAATGGAATTTTATTATTAATAAAGAGAGAGGGTGCTTCAAAATACATTGTAATCCAGAGAGAGTAATAAAGAACAGTTTCGCTTCGCTCAACATTTAATATTTATGGTTGATGGTTATTGGCAAGATAAAAGGAGACCACTTTTTTATTAATATAGAGAGCTTCAGGAATGTTCATAATATTAACAGCATGCTTATAATATAATTTTTTAATTTTCCTGATGCAAAGGAATATTTTCCTAATATGGGTACTCTGTTCTCTTTGTAGATATTAGAAAACCGAGGGTAGAGAATAGAGTTATATAAGCTTG
>DAOVMD010000351.1 GCA_030630935.1 Candidatus Mcinerneyibacteriota bacterium
TATTAAGATGTTCCAGATTTGGCCGGTAAGAAAACAACGGCCATTTATTAAAAGAATATTTTCAACTAAACCTTTGATAACCGGTTTAAGGGTACTTGACTTTTTATTCCCCATTAAGTTAGGTGGGGCAGCTGCAGTTCCCGGTGGATTTGGAGCAGGGAAGACTATGCTTCAGCATTCACTTGCGAAATGGTCAGCTGCAGATGTAATTGTATATATAGGCTGTGGAGAAAGAGGTAACGAAATGACCCAGGTCCTGGAAGAGTTTCCGAAATTAATTGACCCGCGCTCGGGAAGACCTTTAATTGAAAGAACTATTCTGATTGCGAATACATCAAATATGCCGGTTACTGCTAGGGAATCGAGTATCTATACCGGAATTACAATTGCTGAATACTTTAGGGATATGGGATATAATGTTGCGATTATGGCTGACTCAACATCAAGATGGGCTGAAGCATTACGAGAAATTTCAGGTAGGCTGGAAGAGATTCCCGCAGAAGAAGGGTTCCCGTCTTATCTCTCTTCACGACTTGCAGAGTTCTATGAACGAGCCGGTTTAGTTCAGGTTCATCCTGATAGGGAAGGTTCAGTAACTGCAATTGGTGCAGTTTCTCCTCAAGGTGGTGATTTCTCCGAGCCCGTAACACAGAATACAAAGAGATTTGTCAGAGCGTTCTGGGCTCTGGATAAGGATCTTGCAGGTGCCCGGCATTTTCCGTCAGTTTCATGGATTGAAAGTTATTCAGAATATGTTGAGGAAATTAAGGATTGGTGGCAGGAATATTTAGACCTGGACTGGTATGGTTTACGTAAGAAAGCAGTTGAATTATTTCAATTGGATAAAAAACTTCAGCAGATAGTTAAGCTGGTTGGTCCTGATGCTTTACCGGATAAGGAAAGGATAATTTTACTTGTAACCGAATTATTAAAAGTTGCATACCTTCAGCAGAATGCTTTCGACGAAATCGATATGTATTGTGTCCCTGAGAAACAAATAAAAATGTTTCAGATTATTTTAGATTTTTTTGAGAAAGCAAAGATGTCAATTGAAGATGGAATTCCATTTCACCAGATTCAAACAATGGAGATTCTTGCAAAGATCAAGAGAATGAAACTGGAATATTCCAATAAAGAAGTTGATAAAATGGATGAGATATTTGATGCAATGAAACAAGAATTTAATAGCTTAAGAGAATTTGGAATGTAAACATGAAGAATAAAATTACTGGAAGAAAAGTCTATACAGGCATTGAAAATATTTCAGGACCCATAATTGTAGTTCGAAATATTAAGGGTGTTGCTTTTGGTGAGAAGGTGACAGTTCTTTGCCCGGACGGGTCAAAGAAATCAGGGCAGGTTCTGACAATTAATGAAGAGTACGCGGTTATCCAGGTTTTCGAAGGGACATTCGGATTGAATAAAGAAAAGACCAGAGTAATATTTGAGCAGAAACCTATTGAATTGGGGGTCTCCGAAAAAATGCTCGGCAGGGTATTAAATGCAATGGGTGAACCTTTAGATGGTGGTCCCCCGCCTATCCCGGAAAAATTTGAGAATATTTATGGTTATCCAATTAACCCGCTTTCGAGAGAATACCCGAGAGATTTTATTCAGACCGGGATATCTGTAATTGATATTATGAACACGGTTGTCAGGGGCCAGAAACTTCCTGTTTTCTCAGGTGCCGGGTTACCGCATAATCTATTAACAGCCCAGATTATCAGGCAGGCAAAGTTAAAAGAGAAATCGGATAAGTTTGTAATCATCTTTGCTGCAATGGGAATCAAGAGTGATGAAGCTGCATTTTTCCAGAGAAGTTTTTCTGAGACCGGGGTTCTTAATAATGTCGTATCGTTCCTGAACCTTGCAAATGACCCGCCAATTGAGAGGTTATTAATTCCGCATTCAGCCCTTACCCTTGCTGAGTATCTTGCATTTGAAAAGGATATGCATGTTTTAGTCGTTCTATCTGATATGACAAATTATTGTGAAGCACTAAGGGAAGTCTCGGGTGCAAGAGAAGAGATCCCAAGCCGGAAAGGTTATCCGGGGTATTTATATTCTAACTTAGCATCTATATATGAACGTACCGGCAGGATCCAGGGAACGAAAGGGTCAATTACCCAGATCCCAATTCTATCAATGCCGAATGACGATATTACTCATCCTATACCGGATCTGACAGGGTATATAACTGAGGGTGAGATTGTTCTTAATCGGGATTTATTCAGGTTAGGGATTTATCCGCCAATATCAGTCCTGCCTTCTTTATCAAGGTTAATGAAGGACGGAATTGGAGAAGGAAAGACAAGAGCTGATCACCCGCATCTTGCATCACAGTTATATGGTTCGTATTCTTATGTTAATACTACTCGAGCCCTCGCATCCGTGATTGGGATTGAAGAGTTATCAGAGCTGGATAAGGATTATATGAGATTTGGAGAAGCCTTTGAAAGGAACTTTGTTAACCAGGACTTTTATGAGAATCGAACTATCGAGGAATCATTGAGCCTGGCCTGGAAAATTTTAAGGAATCTAAAAGATTCCGAATTAACAAGGCTTACAAAAGAAGAAATTGAAAAGTTTGGATTAATAGACTAATATGAAAATTCTAACTACAAAGACAAATTTATTAGAACAAAAAAAGCAACTGAAACTTGCCGAGGAAGGATATAAATTACTCGACCAGAAATACGAGATCCTGGTAATGGAATTAATGAATTCAGTTTATAATCTCAGAGCAAACCAAGACATACTTAATAAAAATTTCAAAATGGCATATACTTCAATGACAAAGTTAATTATTAAAGCCGGGGAAGCAAGGACAGGAAACTTACTTGAAACAATTTCCAAACCAATGGATTTTAAACTGGATATCAGTATGAGAAGTGTGATGGGAGTTCAGTTGCCGGTTGTTAGTTTTCAAGAGATTAAACACGGGAAGACTGACCTTGGAATCCTGAATGCATTCCCTGAAGTTGACAGGACAATTGATGATTTCGATAATGTATTCAATTACCTGGCGAAGTATTCTGAAATTTACATTACAATCCTTCGGCTTATTAAAGAGATAAAAAAAACTAAGAGAAGAGTAAACGCCCTTGAAAATATGTTCATCCCTGAATATAAAGGGAATATAAAAATGATTGAATCAGTTTTGGAAGAATCGGAGAGAGAAGAATTTTTTAAACGGAAATTAGTGAAACGAAAAAAAGCAAGAGGTTAGAATGCTGGATACAGAAATATTTAAGAGAATTTTAATACCAATTACCGGGGTTGAGGGTGAAGAAACTGTAATTGATTATATCGAAGAGTATAAGTCAGAGAATACAATCATTTTTCTAATATTTATAATTGACCAGACACAAATCAACCAGATTGCAAGAATGTTAAATCGCGACATTACAGAAGTGAAAGTTGAGATTGAAGAGAAAGGCTGGAGATCACTTTATTTTCTGGAAGAGCAATTCTCTGAATTTAAAATTAGAACTAATATTCAAATGCTGTCGGGATTCCCGGCCGATGTAATTAGGAAGATGATTATGAGGTTTGATATTAATATGCTTGTATTAAGGAAAAAATCAAGTAAGGGAATAGTAGGAAGAGCCGAAGAGAAGTTAATGGAAGAGTTAATCGGCCACACAGAAATCCCAATCTTAATAATTTAAAGGTAGTGTAAAAAATGTTATGAAAAATATGAAACATAAAACTACCCAAAAGTATATATATATGAATAAGTTATTTTATTACTTATGCAGTTTCGGAATTTCATTTATAAGATGAATTAATATAAATAAGTTCTTTGACATATTTTATGAAGAGCACATTCAGCTTCGCTGTAGAGAACAGATAGCAGAGAACTGAGAGCAGTCGTTTTATAGATAGTCGTTTATTTGTCATTGCGAGAGTAACGAAGTGGAGCGCGGCAATCTCA
>DAOVMD010000405.1 GCA_030630935.1 Candidatus Mcinerneyibacteriota bacterium
AAAGAACATCATATTTAAACAATTATAAACAATATAGTAAGCTACTTATAAGTCTCTTCTAGTTTTTGTTAATTTATTTTTTTATTTCTAAATAATTTCATCGAGATGTGCAACTGCACATCTCTACAATAACATTTGAACATTTGAACACTTGAACGCATGCGAAACATGCATTGAACTCTTTTCTGCAGAGCAAAGCGATGCAATTTTTTCTCCGTGTTCGGAGTTTACCCCGGATTCACTTCGGGGCGTCCGGAGTTTACCCCGTTTTTTCGGGGAGGTTAATTATGCATTCAATTGAATCTTTAAGCAACTCCAGCTCTAAACAAATACAAACAATATAAATAAGCTATTTAGAAGTCTATTTCAAGTCCATGTTAAAATTTTTCTTTTCTCTTTGTTTTTGTTTTGTTTTCTTGTTGTTAAAAAAGGCCTGCAGCCTTAACATCGGCCCAGAGGAGTTCAGGTTCATCACCAATTATTACATAATCAGGAACCCCGGCCTAAGAATATAAAGGTATAAAGATTCCCGAGACCTTTCCTTTAATGAAGAGAAAACTTTGACCGGGAAGCACCGAAGATGGAGTTGTTACATCGGGAGGTTCAATTGATTCAGACCATTGCTGAAGATTTTGATCATTTAGTTTTTTTGGTATATGATAATGTACAAGTGCATTTTGTGGATCAGAAATCCCTGTCTCTTCTTTAAGTTTCCTGAACGCAATTGAATAGTGTTTCTTTAATCTTGAATTAATCTTCGGCACTCCAAAAACAACCATGTTCATACTATTAAAGTGCCAATACCCAACGTATTCTTCATTCAGCATCTTTACATAACCATTTCCCCGAAGCCAAATTGAATATGAATAATACCTTGCCCGTTCAAAGTTCTTCTTGTACTCATCAGAATCTTTCTTTCCGCAGATCACCAGGAGATAAGGTTTGAAAAAAACCTTCTTTGCTCCATAACCGGAAGACGGGTACCTGACACGCATAATAAAACTTTTCATTGAATAACTCTTCCAGCTACCCTTCTTATCACGAATCAAAAATAGCTTCTTATCTGTCAACTTTAACGTAGAGATTTTTTCTGTTTCTTCGTCAATGATGATTACAGGTTTATTACCTGACTCTGGCTTAAATATAAACGCTTTTACATTTGAAGTTACTATCTGGATTGTGTTATTAACTAAATCTGAAACTAACCTGGTTTTCCTGAGTGGTTTTATCTGCCTGATAACCGTAAATTGATCTGATGAATTATTCAGGTCAAGGTCTGCTGAAATGAAGTAATGCGGAAATGTTTTCTCTGCACTTTTCTCGTTTGATTTCCAGAATTCATGATGAGTTGGGGAATCGACACAATCAGTATAATCAGTCTCGGGATCATTCCACCAGTGCCCCTTCCCTTCAATCTCGTGAAATTCTACATCAGATTTCAAGTGTTTCAAATATTTATAAAACATCCGTCCCTGGTAAAATGGGACATTATCATCCGCCCTGCCATGATAAATCATTACAGGTAAATTTTTAAAATTCTCAAGATACGTAAACGGGCTATGGCTCATCCTGACAATATCTCTTACCTGAATAATTTCCGGGTCACCGAACGCATGAAGTTTAGAAGTTGAAGGTGGGAAGTACGAAGCAAAATCTCCCCATGCAGCACCTGGTGCGATCGAGCTGAATTCCTTTGTTAAAATACTCCCGACAACATAAGTTCCATGCCCACCCATTGAATGACCTGTAAGAATTATATCGTTATCCTTAACATTAGAATATTTCTTCTTAATAATAGGTAAAACTTCCTTCGCATCAAGAAATCCCCAATCCTGCCAATCAAACCCGAACGGTCTCCTGTTAGTTGGGGCAGCAACGAACGCCCAATCATTTTGTTTATATGCCTTAACAAGACCAATTGCTTCAACACCTGCACCATGTAATGTATAAATTAATGAATAATCTTTTTTAGGATTATAATTCAAAGGAAACATAATTCCATAGTATTGAACTGAATCATCTATCTGTGAAATGAATGTCTCCTTACGCGGGTCTTCAGGTTTCTTAACATTTAAAATGAACTCCTTTTCAGAAAGTTTTTTCCTGCCGGAATTGACTTCAATTGAAAATGTATAAGTATCCTTATCAAATTTTTGCTGTGTTAATTCTATCGCGACAGGAAGCTTTATCGCTGATAACGGCATAAGTTCTCTTAACGTTATCACAGTTTCTTTGGAAGTAGTTGAATTAACTTTTAAATGTATACTATGAATAGCCGTGTCCAGATTATTTATAATCGGGATACCAACATAAATTTTATTTTCAATACCGGTATATAGATCAGGCGCCGTGATATCAGAATTGACTGTGATATCTTCTGTAACAGGAATAAAATAAAATGTGAAACCGCTATGTGTATGAGCCCGGGCAGATATACTGATCTTATTCTTCCCCTTCTCCAGGATAACAGGTGTTAGAAAATCCATTGATCCATAAACATCCGCCGGATAAACTGTATCATTTATCCTGAAACCACCAATACCCTTTGAAAATACCAATGCCCTGGACTTCTCCGGAACTTCAAGCTCAGTTGTAAAATAAGCAGTTGCAAACCTGCCGCTCGTACCATAGACAGACATGAACGATTCAAGGTCAACGTTCTCAAACTCAACCTCTACATTCCCGTCTCCTGTGGAAATAACTTTCGGAAAGACCTTACCACCCTTAACAAGTAAGGACTGAAATTCGATGCTGCCGTCTGATATCTTTTTCAAATCGTCCGAGTCAACAAGGTCAATACCCTCACGGGCATAACTTGAAAATGGACCGACATACGTCCATCTAAACGATTTCTGCTCAGTCGAAATACTCGGTGTGGTTGAAAACACAGAAACTGCCATTAACAAAGAAAATAATAAAATAATAATTGGAATTAACCTCTTCATAATCTCTCCTGTTTTCCAGATTATAACATAAAATCAAAAGAAAACAAAACAAAAAAACAAAAAAATAAAAAAAGAAAAACTTTTAACAGTGACTACAAAGAGACTTATAAGTAGCTTACTAATTTTGTTTATAATAGTTTAGAGCAACCTTTGCTTAAAGGTTCAATTGTTTGTAATTCTAATAATGCCGCTGACAAGCGAAGCGCAGGCATCCCGTATATGGAGTTTACCCCGAATTTACTTCGGGGAAGGACATCGGGAAGAGGACGCCCCGAAAAAACACGGGGTAAACTCCGAGCGCAGAGAAAAAAAAACAAAAGAAAAATAATATTTCTTTAGCAGGTTGACGACCGAAG
>DAOVMD010000107.1 GCA_030630935.1 Candidatus Mcinerneyibacteriota bacterium
AGTATGTCCTTAAAATAACACTTGAACGGTTTATTAACATTTTAACCATTCAACATTTTAACTCGTTTTAACAGTTTTGACATAATTATTTCTACCGAAGCCGGTAATAACGATTGCGCCGAGTATAAAGCTTTCCATTATTAAAATAGCGATGAATCCGGCAGTAGGGATTAAATTAAAAAGGGTGAGTACGATATAGCCGAGGATTATTTTAATTGTCCAATGCGGTTTTTTTAGTTTGAGTAGTTTTACGAATTTCCCTCCGATCACCGAAGTTAAAATTGCATATGCATAAAAAGAAATGATTAATAAGATTATAAATAAAGATATCCCGATTGGGAGCAGGACAATTGAGATTGCAGAAACAAACATCATACTAGCAAAAACCAGCATCAAGAGTAGGCCAATAGTCAGCATCAGGAAAGGCGATGTTTTTACAGCTTCTTTTATTCTAAATATTGATTTTCTAAGATAATAAATAATTATTAGGATCATCCCTAATTTTACCAGGAACCATATCGCAGAATAGAGCAGTTTAAATTCAGGAGCACCTTTAAAGATAAATGTAAATAACGGTTCTAACAAGTTAATCAGTGGCGATTTCTTTATGATTACATGACCGTTAATTATGGCCTTTTCTTCTTTCTCAAAAGTCTTCCCTATAAATGAGATATTCCCATTCACGACAGAATTATTTTTCAGGATAAGTTCACCGCCGAAGATATTTATATCCCCGTTCACCTTACCTTCCACAATCACAACCCCATAGACACTCTTGATTGTACCATTCAGCGTCCCTTTCACAATTAATACAGAATTAATTAAGGAGAGGTCTTCATATAGGATTTCATGCTCGCCAATTATTATTCTATTACCAAACCCGATATGTTTCTTTCCCGGTGTAGTGAAGTGCAGACCTGATTTATCCTTAGGTTTTGTAACCGGTGTCTCTTTGATCTGGCTTTGTTTCTCTTCAATAGTATAAAATAAATCATCTTTTGCAGCATAAGTAACTTGACTAAAGGTACTTAATAGAATTATTAATAGAATTAGAATACTTAATCTCTTCATGTATTTTCAGCTCAACTCATCAATTGATGTATAGCACTGAATCTATCTTTCAGTTTCAGGAATAAAATAAATATTACTGCGATACCGCCCCAGATAATTCCGTTGAGCAACTGACCGCTTTTGAATCCGGAGTTTAAAACTAATATTACATTGAATATATTGATTAGATAGTTAAGAAAAACCTGGAACTCTAACTTCATTTCAGTTAAAAAATTCGTAACGGGCACAGTGTTAACTCCGGCTAAGGTCAATAAATTCAGCAATGGAATAAAGAATACCACGATGAATGCAATTGCTGCTGCAATACTGATTTTTACAGTTCTTCTTCTTAATACTCTTACTTTCTCGTTCTTAACAAATGCTAATGTTTTCTCAGCAAAGTTCACAGGTAGTTCAGGTACTTCAATCGACTCTAACCCATCGAAGATAAACTGAAACTGTTTCATCCGTTTCTCACAGTTTGAACAGATTTCTAAATGTTTCTCGAGTTGGGCACGCGCCTTTCCAATAATCACCCCATCAAGGTAATCTTGAATCTCGCGGTCCGTAATACAATGCTTTCTCATTATTTCTCCTTTAATTAATCTTCTTTAAAAAATACATCTTTTAAAAGTTTCCTTGCTCTATGAAGGTATGTCATGACAGTACCAATCGGTAACTTTAACACTGCGGCAATCTCTTTATAGCTCATCTCTTCATAGTGCCTTAGTATAATAATCTCTCTATAAGTCTCCGGGAGATGCTTGATACCTTCCATCAATTTCTCCTTTTGTTCATTCTCTTCCCAGATAACTTCCGGGTTATAAGAATTATCCGGGATCGGGAGTTCACTGAACTGATCATCTAAATCCTTGAACGTAGTTTCATAGGAGATTGTCTTCAGTTTCTTCTTCCTCAGGAAATCGATACTGTGATTTGTTGCAATCCTGATAACCCATGTAGAAAATCTATATACCATATCAAATTTCAAAAGGTTCAAATAAACTTTTGCAAAGATCTCTTGTGATAGATCGTATGAAGTCTCAGCATTATAACAATGCTTATACGCGATTGAGTATACTTTTCTCTGGTACCTTTCAATGATCTCTTTAAATGCTTCGTCATCATTTTTGATACTCTTTTCAACAAGTTCTTTATCCGTTAAACTAGTATAATCCACCTGGATCTATCTCCACATAATACATACGAGTGATTTAATATAATAATTTCATTAATATAAAAGAAAAATCGCCCCTGAAAAACAGGGGCGATATAAAATTTTCGACTAAAACTACTTCACTGAATTGCTACCCGCCAAACAGTACCTTCGGCAGGTCCTGGAACAGGAAGACAATTCGACCTATCAACAGTGAGATTCGACCCATAACTGTCAAGCCAAAAGAGGCCCCGAATCCAATCATCAGGAAGTAAATCCCGACCTTTGCCACTCCACCAACAACTCCTTTATGTTTCCACGAGAAGAAGAAGTAGACGATTGCACTAAATACTCCCACTATCAATAGTATATTGGAAAAGGTCTCTCCAACAGTAAGACCATATCTAAAGAGTGGAATAATCGTTCCCTGGACCTGTTTAAATATTGATGCCTGCATACCTGGACCAAGACCGAAACCGGCCATTATTCCCATAAGAATTGCAATAGGAATTCTAATTAACCATCTTGTTTTAGGATGGACAAAACCAAAATATAACATTCCAATTGCAGTCGGGATCAATAACTCGTATCTTGCTTCTTTAAATAACGGATCGAATAAAAACTGTTTAAATCCAAGATGCCATAACTGACCTAAACCATATCCTACAGATAATCCTATCATAATATGTTCTGCAGACCTGTAAAACGGATTATCCTTATACAGGAATGAAAAGATTGCTAAAGTCGCAAGTGCGGCTAAAATTGTTCCAAAAACTGACCAAAAAGCCATATCATTACCTCCGGTTATTTAGTTTGTTTTTTTTCAAGTAAATAAGCGATATTTCCAACTACAATTAAAATAATAATCATAATATGTGCCCAATTCTGAGAAGGGATTCCACGTGTACCCAACCCTTTTATGTTGATTAACTTCTCATAATCAGCAGCACCTTTCATACCGTTTAATAAACCTATTAACTGACCGGTCTGTAAATATGGATAATAATCAGCGGCCATAACAGCTGTAACACCTGCAGATACTGGTCTATTATACATTGTGTTTACAAAATAGATATAGGTTTGAACAGTTCCGCCGGCTGCTAATACGATTACGATGGAGACATCGTCATAATTTTTTACTTCCTGGAATAATTCCATATTCTTCAAACTTTCACCGCGGTAATCTGCCTGGACCGTTTTAACAATATCCTTACCCATTCCAATAATCATCTGGGCGAATCCAACTTTATACCCGAAGTAAACCCAATCTTTACCTTGGACCTTATCATATTCCTTTGCAGCTGAAGACACAACTTCCTGACCTAAACCGGAACCTGATGGCCAGGCAAACGCCATTCCTATTACATTAATATCCTTAGAGAATGCATGCCTGCAAATTGCGCGACCCATCGGGTTCAACTCTGCAAGGGAATCGGGTGAATAATCAAAACAAACCATAATAGTTGACCCTTCAGGTAACGCATCGATAAAATCATATAACTCCTGAACAGGACGTGCCGGAACAATTGGCGGATTAGACGGGATAAAAAGCGGTACAGAAACAACAATTGCAACCATGAGGAATATCCAGCGCCTGTCTAAATTTACTATATTAAGAAAAAACTTTTTCATTATCGTCCCTCCTACTCTGAACCGCCGAGCCAGGAGCGCTCGATCCCTAAGATTATCTTCAAACTCGTCGCCATCATTCCAAGTGCAACACCTAACATGATTGCTCTCTTTGTGGCTGTATTCGGAACATCAAGTATCCACTGAGTCCACTTTGGAAAATCCAGGAATCCTTGAGTAATACTGCGTATAGTCTCACCTAATGGAACTCGTCCCAGCATAACAACAACTGCTGCAAGCAATAGACATGTCGCTTCGACACTTCTTGCCTTAAATGCCCTGAATGCTGCAGAAGTAATATAGAATGCAAGTAATGAAAACATGGTTGCTTGAAGTGGAACTTGAAGATTCATGAATATCCAATCATAGATCGAGCCCTGCTGAATACCTCCATTAAACTTCTCAGGAAGAAGAATTCCAACAATAAACATTACACCAATTCCTGAAAGTGTCAAGATACTATATTGCCAATTATCTACTTTTCTCTTAATTTTATTAACATGCAGATGAATGAGTGAATATAAACCTATTACAAATGCAAATAAACTAATAACCTTAATCCATTCAACCATAATCTGACGTTGAAGAATTTCTTCTGAAATATAGTGAGGTACGAAGTATGAAATAAAGAATACAACACCTCCAATAAATACTATCGCTAATGGTAATGAGCGCTTCATAATATAAGTACCTCCCGCCTATTTAGGAACATTTTCAAAGAAATTAATAAAACCTTCCTGCCAAATACCAAATGTATAAAGCAGGATTCCAACTGCAAGTAAAATCATTATAATTAATTTTCCTGTATCCTGTGCTTTGAGAGTTCCTAATAACAACGGGTCTTTTGACATGTATGCACTCGCTGCATAAAGTTCCTCACCTATCAATGTATAATCACAGGCCGTAATAAAGAATGGGATCTGAGTAACCGCATCAGTTCCGGCGATCTGGATTGCTCCAATTGAATTACCGGTCTCTGCCATAATCAATGATTCAGCAAAAAACATTCCCATAAAGAATACGGTTGCAGGTTTTTCCCGGACCATAATACCGTTGACTCCTGCGGCATAAGCAAACTGCGCCTGAGTAAGGAAGAATACACTATCCTCATTGAATGCATCAGGTTTCCCAACATCAATGTATGCCTCCCGAACAACCTCTTTCTGAATAGTATATACAATCGGGTCGTAGGAAGGTACAATCAACGGTGTTTCATACAAAGCAATCTTCCTCGCTACCTGACCAAGAATGTTGATTGATGCAAGTGTCGCAATATCCTGGATACCCGATAACCCCGAAATATAGAGAACGGGACGCCCCATCTCAGTTGCTCTACCTACCGCTTCATCAACCGCTGCTAAACCGGCAATCGGTCGAACAAAGATTTCCTTACCGGATTTCGCCATATTAAAGAAAAATAAGAAAATTATAATATAACATGAGACCCCAAAGAAAAGCCTGAATAAAGGCGGTTTAATCCATTCCGGATGACCTTTATATGGTCCGAAAACGGGGGTATATGAAAATTGCTTTGAATTATCAACGGTCTTCATTGAAACTAAATAGCTGTCAAGGCCTAAACCTGATTGTTTAAATGAACCGAAACTCCCTACCAGGATTATCTCTGCACTACTGTAATAACCAAGATGTAGTGAATAATCAAGGGTTATCATCGCAACAATATTTTCGTATGTTAATTTTTCCTTCATCTTCTCAAGCGTAACCAGGTCAGATTCAAACGATGGTTTATATCCTTGTACCATTATAAATCTTTGAGTATAATCGAATAAGCTATTTAAATCCTTATCATTAATATACTTCTTCAGATCAGCTCTATATTCCGGTAATTTCAAAGATGCATCATACTGTTTCTGTGCGGCTGTCTTCTCTTCTTCGATTAAACCTTCTTTTTCTAATGCGGATTTTAATTTCTCCTGATACTTACTGTAATTCTCCTTTTCAAGTTCTGATAAGGCTTGTTTTTTATCTAAATCAGGATCACCAAAGGCTCGGGACGCTGTTATTATTGTACTATAGACTGTATCGGGTGTAACATCACTTACGATGTTATATCTCTTTATTAAATAATCATCAAGGTCCTTTAAACAATCCCTGATAGGCTGCTGGGCTTCTTCGATAGTTAATGTTTCTGCTTTTAATTTGGTCGCGTGAACACGATATTTCTTCAGAATTTTAAATGTTTCGTTTAAGGTGGCTATATAGATCTTATAAGATTCATGTTTGTCTTCGGTGGTTTTTAAAGTATCTTTTAAATGTTTACCAAATTCACTTACTTTAACTTTTGAAAAAACATCCCAGGATAAAAATCCATAAATCATATAGTTCTTTTCAATACTCTTTTTGAATGATTTTAAATCTCGAATATCTTTTTTCTTCTGCTCTTCAGATAATCTCGCTGAAATCTCCTTGAACGTCTTATCCTTCCAATTAAAACCTTCAAATGGATTATATTTCTGATTCGTCTTCTCAATTGCCGTGATAAAAGGTTTTGTGTCGATTGGTGCTTTGGTCTCCAACTCGTTAATTGTAGCAGTCTTTAAGTTTATATCTAAATTATGGATCTTCTTTGAAGATACAACTTTTATATGTGATTTTAAAGCATCAAATAAAATTTTGTTCGCTTCAATTACTTCGTAAGGAAAAAATAATTCCTGGAAAGTCTTATCTTTATACTCTTTATATTTCCCGTCAAATAAGGGCTCAATCTTTTTAAATTCTTTTATGTTTCTTTTTAATACTCGAATACCCTCCCTTTGATACGAAAGTTGACCTTTGAAAAAATTCCGCGTTCCCACTATGTCCTTCCCAATCTTAAGTGCTTGAAGTTTTCTTCCCAGAACCGGATCATGACTTCTTGGATCTCCAACATAAAGGAAATCAAAGGAAAAAATAGTATATTCCTTTAATAGTCCCCTGTAAAATTTATCTTTTAAAGTGGGTTTAAATTTACCAATAGTATCAATGATCTCTCCCATTGAATATACTCGGAAAGCATTGAATAAGAGTTCCTTCTGATTACGAAGAGTCTCATAATAAACAAATTCATTACTTAACTTTGTTTTATCCGTTTCAGATAAATTCTTATCTTTTAACTTCTTTCTTAAATCGGTGATCGTCTTGTCAAGATCCATACTATCAAGTTTCTTTAAACCAGTCTCAATATCATCTGTCTCCATCTTTTTCTGAATATCTAAAAGTAATGGAACTGAGCGAATTAAATTTAAATCTTTATTCCCTGAATCTAAACCAATCTCTCTTCCCAGTAATACTAGAAGATTATGAACCTTCTCCGGACGATCACAATTAAATTTTTTCGCTAACTTGCGACCCTGTTTAATATTCTTGAGGAAATTCTTCTGAATCTGAGAATAAGTAACAAAAAATTCACCTAAATCAGTCTCAAAAATATCCAGTTGATTTAATATTGTTTTAGATTGTGAATAAAATTTCTTATTTATCTTATTCTGTTTTAGAACAATCTTAAGCTCTACAATTTTTGCAAGGATTTCATCGATCTCCTCGACAGTAAAAATATTCCTGGAATTATTTAAATTTACTAACTTAACCTTTAAAGTAGGAATATAATTTAAAAAATCAATAAATACATCGTATTTATCCCCAAAAATCTCCTTCTCGCTCTTAAAACGAGTAATTAATTTCAACATCCTATTAATATGCTTGATAAATTTCTCGTTCTCAAGTCTTTCAAAGACTATATCATATTTGAAAATATCCCGTTCACTATCCCTGGGATTTGAAGGGTCAGTCCAGTCATCAGGTGAATTATCAAACAAACCTTTAATCGCCTGACCATCATCAAACTGAACATTGGTAATCCTAAAATTAAACGCCGGTCTGGGAGGTTTATCTACTTTTATTTCAGGAACTACCGGCTCTTCTGTTTTAACTTCCTCAGTTTCAGCTGGAATCTTAACTTCCTTCGGCTCCTCATCCTTCTTCAAGTTCTTACGATCTGTGGACTCCTCCTTGGCTTCAGGTTTCTTTTCCGACTTTGTATCAGATTTTACTGGTTCTTCCTTCTTAGATTCCTTCTTATCCTCGGTAACACCTTCTTTCGTACCTGCAATAACAGTCGACGGAACTAAGAAAAGGAAAAAGCATAATACTAAAAACAATGCAATGAAGTGTTGTCTCTTCATCTCGTCTCCTAATTTTTTATATTATTATAGATTATTAAAAATTATTTTAAATTATATCATAAATAATATTTAATGTCAACGAAAAAATGTTAATTTGAGGAAATATGGCTTTCCAAAAGCCTGTTATTTGTCATTATCCCGACGCGTCGGGATGACTTCCGTTACACTCCAGCCACACGCTAAAGCAAAGTGTGGCAATCTCAAAACATCGCTTTGCTCTGCAAGTAAAAATGAAGAGTGAATAATGAACAAGTAAGAATTATCTTGCATTATGTATGAAAATGCAGTAGGGGCTACCGAGTCGAATCGAGCGAAGCGAGATCTAGCTTGCGTCCCCGCCCTGACCATAAGAAATAAAACACCCATACGATAAAAAGATAAAAACAAGAGAAATAAATCCAACCGTAGAGAGGTCAGGAACCACGCGCTTCGCTTGGGTTCGGGATAAACCCCGGACACAGAAAAAAACAAGAAGAAAAACCAAAATATTTTTCATCGCGATGTCCTATGAACATACAGGACGTCTGCTCTACGCTTGTCGCAGTACTTTAATCTATAAAACAACT
>DAOVMD010000407.1 GCA_030630935.1 Candidatus Mcinerneyibacteriota bacterium
CCCCGAAGAGCTCATATCGACGGGGAGGGTTGGCACCTCGATGTCGGCTCATCGCATCCTGGGGCTGTAGGAGGTCCCAAGGGTTGGGCTGTTCGCCCATTAAAGCTGGTACGCGAGCTGGGTTTAGAACGTCGTGAGACAGTTCGGTCCCTATCTGCCATGGGCGCTGGATATTTGAGAAGAGCTGCCTATCGTACGAGAGGATATAGGTGGACGAACCTCTAGTGCACCAGTTGTTCCGCCAGGAGCATAGCTGGGTAGCTACGTTCGGAAGGGATAAGTACTGAAAGCATCTAAGTACCAAGCCCACTTCAAGATTAGATATCCCAATCCGGATTCGTCCGGATATTAAGACCCCCTGGAGATGACAGGGTTGATAGACTGAAGGTGTAAGTGTAGTAATATATTTAGCCTATCAGTACTAATAGGTCGTTCGGCTTGACCATATTACTTTAAATCTAACAGTTAACAAAAACCTAATAATATATAGTTGGTCCTGGTGGCCATGGCGGAGGGGTCACACCTGTTCCCATTCCGAACACAGAAGTTAAGCCCTCCTGCGCCGATGGTACTGCTTTGGTTATGAAGTGGGAGAGTAGGTCGCTGCCAGGATTTTTTTTCGCCTGGTTTTTTTGCAAACCAACTTTTCCCCAAACATATTTTTTTATTTTTTATTTTCTTTCGTAATGAGTGATTAATGGGACACCCTTGATAAATTTGAAAAACACATTTCTTTAGAAACATAAGAATATTTTATCAATAATGATATTTGTCCCATTTACAGGATGTCCCAAGTCTTTATTTCTGTTTTTAAATTATTTTATCGAGACAGGCAATAGCATGTCTCTACAATAACACTTGAACACATGCAAAGCATGTCTTGAACATTTCAACACTTGAACATTATTTGCAGAGCAAGGCTCTGCAAATAATATCATTTGACTTTTTTTCTAATTTTTGATATACTTTATTTACGATTCAGATGTTATAAAAAGATAAAACTGTAAAGACCAGAACCTTAGTTATAATGAAATTTATTTTAGCAATTGATTTAGGAACAACTGGAAACAGGGTAATTGCCTTCAAAAAATCCGGTGAAATTGCAGCAAGGTCTTACTATGAATTTCCTCAGATATTCCCAAAACCCGGTTGGGTTGAGCATAATCCCCTTGATATCTGGGATACCACTCAGAAAGCATTGAACGATGTCTTATCCGAAGTTGGATCAGAGAATGTTGATGCAATTGGTATCACCAATCAAAGAGAAACAACTATATTATGGGATAAGGAAACCGGTGACCCGGTTTATAACGCGATTGTCTGGCAGTGCCGAAGAACAAAGGAAATATGCAAACAGTTATCAGGGCATTCTTCTATTATTAAAGATAAGACCGGGCTTCCATTAGACCCCTATTTTTCTGCTACAAAAATAAAATGGATAATTGATAATATTCCCGGGGTAGAACAGAAGATCAAAGACCATCAAGTAATTTTTGGTACAGTCGACACCTGGATACTATGGAAATTAACCGCCGGTCGGATTCATGCAACTGACCCGAGTAATGCTGCCAGAACATTATGTTTCAATATTAAGACTTTGGATTATGACGATGAGCTCCTGAAGATCTTTGGTTTACCAGGACATATTTTTCCTGAAGTTAAATCCAGCGGCGGAGATTTCGGGATTACAGATAAAAAGTTTACCGGTCATGAGATTCCTATCATGGGAATCTTAGGAGATCAGCAAGCTTCATTATTTGCCCATGGCGGTTTTGAGAAAGGGATAGTAAAGAATACTTACGGAACCGGGTTATTTGTTATGAGTTCAACCGGAGCAGAATTATTACCGATTGAAAACCTTGTGAATACAATTGCATGGGAATTAAATGGTGAAGTAACTTACGCAATTGAAGGGAGTATTTTTATCGGTGGAGCCTGCATTCAATGGCTTCGTGATGGTTTAAATATTATAAATTCTGCAGAAGAGACCGGAGAGATGGCAGGAAAACTCGTGTCAAACGAAGGTGTATATTTTGTTCCTGCCTTAGTAGGTTTAGGTGCACCATATTGGGATCCCACCGCAAGAGGAATGATCATTGGAATTACAAGGGGAACAACCAGAGAACATTTTGTAAGAGCTGTATTGGAATCATTTGCGTATCAAACCCGGGATGTAATCGAAGAGATTAACTCAAATCTAAAAATTGAAATCACAAAATTAAGTGTTGACGGCGGACCTACAAAAAATGATTTCCTCATGCAGTTTCAGGCAGATATTCTGGGTATCCCCGTTGAAAGACAGAACCTTATTGAAATGACTGCACTGGGAACCGCAGGGATTGCCGGGATTACATCAGGATTTTGGGATAAGAAGACCTTTCTAAATGCAAGGAAGATTGATAAAACATTTATTCCAAATCTTGAAGAATCAAAACGTAAACTTTTTTATTCACAATGGAAAGAAGCAGTAACCCGTTCACTAAATTGGGCTCATACTTAAGCAACTTTGTTGCTTGAGCAGTGAGCAAATAACAGAGAGCAGAAAGTAATCATTTTGTAGATATCAGTAGGGGCTTCCGGCCGGAAGCCCTGATCAAAATAAGTAAGTCACCCGAATAAAGCAAAATCAATTATTCAAGAATTGAAAATATTTATTCGTGATTATATCGAAGAATTATGTGCGAATGATTCGGGCACTGACGCTTCGTGAGATCTTCGATGCGGTCAAAACCCATACTGCATTGTAATATATAATCTAAAACAATTATTGTTTTCAGTCATGCGTCAGTCCAAACTGGACTGTCGTGAATGTTAGTACTTTGAAAAATATAATAATTAAATAGTTGTAAACCTAATCATGTCAAATTCCAAACTGGAATGTGATGATGTTAATACTTCTATATAATTCCTTATATTATTATTACGCATAGATATAGGGGCTCGATGCACCCTGAACAATGGGGTTTCAACCCCATCAAATGCTCTAAACAAATATAACAATATCTTAATAATCCATTACAAGTCTCGTAAAAGTCCATGTCAATTTTTATTCTTGCTTTTTTTCTTAGTTCTCGTTAGTTCTCTTATGTTCCCTGTCAATTTAAAAAAGTTTGAGCGAAGCGAGTTAATTTATTTTTTATTGTTTTCATAATTCGGCATAAATGCCGTGTGTTCTTCTATCGTTTTCCTAGCGTGAGTTTATCACGAAATACATTATTTTATATTTTTAAAAAAGATAAATATCGATATATTGGAAA
>DAOVMD010000469.1 GCA_030630935.1 Candidatus Mcinerneyibacteriota bacterium
GACTTTTATTTCTGGTATGTTTCTCACCTGGACAGGTACTCTTTATGGATGTGATTTTACATAAATCAGTACTGATTTGAAAATCCAGATTAATTTAATACAAGAAAATCCTCTTTTCAAGCTATCCCAAATTTAATTTTATCTGCTATAATCCCCGTTTGCAGTATTTCGCCAAAAGTAAACATGACGTCTATGTCACTCTCAGGGCTGAAGTCCCTATATATTACAGAACCGAATAATGAGAATTCGTTGATATACAACTTGCGGCAGAACTCTTTAATTTTTATAAAAGGTGGCTAACTGGAGTATTTTTCATTATTGTTCTTTATTCTTAAATCCCAGCTCTTCGTAAAACCCTTTCAATCAAATCCAAAGAATAGTTAGGTTTGGCGTTATGAACCACTTCAGCTAATTTCTCATCGGAAACTTCGAAATTATCTCTTGAATAGAGGGCAGTTGCTATTAACGATAATTCGATTGCATTAAAATCAGCAAAAGTTTCAATCATATCATCTATGGCTTGCATTTCTTCATCTTTTAAAAGCGATTTAAATTTATCCAATTTTGAAGTGGAATTTATAAAATATCCTTTATCTTCAATCCATTCAACATTAACAATTCCACTACTTTCAGCGAAATTAAGTTCTCCGCTTACCTCTGAAGAATATGGGCCATAATGATACATTGAGTAATTAAAATCCACAACTCCTTGACGTGTTAGTAAATAAAATATCTTTTGAACAAAGGTTTTTCCTACCTGTTTATCAGGATATTTTTCTCCTATTTTTTTTATCATATAACCTATCAATACCGGATTTTTGAATATACTACGTGACATTATTCAAAACCTCCTTTGCTTTTAGTCGATCTTCTTTTTTCACATAAATTTTCATTTGTTTTATTCTTCCCATATTAGATACAATTGATGAATAATTAGACAGTGGGCGAGCTTTTTTATCTCCATTTTTAATAATCATTACTTGTTTATCTTCTTCATTGTCCCCGTTCAATTTATACCATAATCTCTCTGCTCTGTCTTCATAGTACCAGATATTATTATCTTCAAGTTTTTTCTTTTTTTCTTCTATTTCTTTCTCATCTGATTCATCAGGTGTTTCTGGAGTATAATAAACAACCTTGTTATGTTTCCGATCCAAAATGGATATACAATTATAATTTTTAGAATTATCTTTAAACAATTCCCATATAGTAAAATCATCTAATCCGATAAATTCATTAATATTGTCAGGACTTGGCAATTTTCCATCATTTAGAACGGTTTTCATTGCTTCTTTTAAATGATAATCATAAGCTCTTCTGGTTTTATGAAAATAGACTTGGGTAAATAATTGGTAGCGTGCAATCACAACAGCCTCTGCTACATGCCATCCACCTTCATCTACTCCAAGTACCACTTCCTCTGATTCGGGCTCGACACCAAGAGCGAGAGTATTTATCAATCTCGAATGATCATAAACACCGTATTTAACACCTATATGATGAGAATCACGTAAAAGATAATCTCCCCTATCTGCATCCAACTGACTTGAAATAATAACCTTCCAAAAAATTCTATCTTCTAATATTTTCGCATTTCCTTCGATTAATCCTGCTACTTCTTCAGCAGTAATTCCAAAATTATTTCGGTTTATCTGATGATTTTCAATTGTACTTTTTAAAGGCCCTTTAATCATAGCAGTTGTATAATCTTCGTGTTTATGATGTTTACCAGTTTGGCCGTTTATAGGCATTATTTCTTCAGAAGCATGAGAAAACGGAGCATGTCCAACGTCATGCAATAATGAAGATAATCGAACTAATTGCCGATCCTTTTTCAGACCTATTTCATTGTAACTCAACATTTCTTCCAGTATCTTTTTATTATCCTCATTGCTAATTATTGCATCATACATAAGAGTAGCAAGATGCATTACTCCAAGAGAATGTTCAAACCTTGTATGTGTCGCACCCGGATAAACCATATCTGTAAGAGATAATTGACGAATCCTTCTCAACCTTTGGAATACAGGATGATTTATTATTTCTCTTTCCCACTCATTAAGAGTTATAAATCCATAAATGGGATCTCGTATTTCAAATTTTTTCATAATTTCTATTTAATTTATATTAAATAATTATATAAAATAGAATATTGAATGAAATTATCGTCCTTTATTTTTATATCCCTTTTCTCTTAGTCTTTTATTTATTGAACCGTCTTTATTACTCATTTCTACCAATGCCCTACCGTATCTATCTTTACCAACTTGCTTAACAGTTACAAATCCTTTGCTTCTTCCACTCATTCCTGATGCAACTTTTGTAGCTTTTGTGCCACCGCTTTTATTCTTTTCTGGTGCTCTTACATTTGTCAATCTAAATTTTGTGCCATCAGTAAAAACTCCAGAATCTCCATCAATCCATTTTGTAATCTTTTTCCTTACCATTTAATTACCTCTTAAATATTTCATGTAATTGCCACAAACAAACACAATATAAATTTTTATGAC
>DAOVMD010000369.1 GCA_030630935.1 Candidatus Mcinerneyibacteriota bacterium
CAGTTGCACGATTTGTCAATTGACAAATCGTGCAACAACATGAATAATAGTTATACGTTCCTACTCAACAAGCAGAGTTTACAAAAGGGAGCAAGCTCCCCCAGCATCGATTGTCATCGATGCACTCCAAAAGCGAGACATTATAACGTTTTTTAAAAGGAAGCTTCGCTTCCAGATTGCCGCACTTTGCTTTAGCGCGTGGCTGGAGTGTAACGGAAGTCATCCCGACGTGTCGGGACAATGACCCAGAACCACGCGCTTCGCTAGGGTTCTGGGCGCAGCAAACAAGCGTCAAGTAACACTCAAGCGTTATTTATTTAATCTCAATTATCTTTCCGTCATTTCTTCCAAGAACTTCAGGAGAATACATTTCCTGAACAAGAGAAGGTGGCATCATATACTCCCCGGAATTTGTTGCGATCACGATATATTTCCATTTATGTGTTCCACGTCTTAGATAGTCAGTAAAGACTTCCACACGGTCGAAGTAATATTCACTTCTATAGAGATAACCCCAATACCCGCGCCAACCACTATCTCTTGTAGTTTTTTCTAAATCAAGATCTGAAGAGGTTCGGAAGTTCGGATTGACTACTTTGAATCCTGCCGGGACAGGGTCATCAACCATGACGAATGCTCGTTCTTTATTTGTTTCAATAATCAATTCAACAATATATTTCTCGCCTATTTTAAACTGGTCTCCTTCTACAATATCCCCTGCCATGGTTTTAAATATTTTCTCCACTTTAAAGCCGCGGTTAATTGCTTTCATTTCTTTCAGGTCAATCGGATAATATTTTACCCTGAGCAGATAATAAAGTATTCCCTGGCCTTCTCTTTTAAAGCTAATATTTACTTTGTCCCCGGATTTATATTCTGATAATCCAATATTTTTTATCTTCGCCCCTGTCTTTCTTCCCTTAAAAGGTTCTTTGATTTTCACATAATTATTAAACAGGACTTCTGCAACATAATCGGGTGTTTCTTTTTCAAAAACCTTGTAATACTTCTCGAATGCCATGAACAGGCGTAGATGTTCCTGGGTTGACATATACCTTTTTTGTTTTGTAGTCTGAGTCAGCCATCTTGATATTTTATCCGCTTCCGGGAACTTGCCGTACACAGTCAGCAGCGTTTCGAGAACAATTGAAGTTGTCTTCACATTGGTTTCATGAACCCACCACCAGGTATCCCCGTCAGCATTTTCAAAATGAGCAGTTGTTGGAGCAACCTTCATTTTATTCAGCATCATTTTTGTCAGGACCTGCTGCATATAATCAGGAAGGTCATTCTTATTATCGAGAGCTTTTATTAAATATGCAATTCCTGAGAAAGGAATTCTTTCCCTGCTGTCGAATAGATTATTAATTACATCCTTCATCACTACTCCGTTTTCCGCGAGGAGATAAACCGCATACGATTGAACAAGAAGTGAAACGTTCTTTGAATACGGGTACTTAGATTCAATCGTGCGATTGGTGATCTTTTTCAAATATGCCATTGATCTTTTCAACATACGTTTATCGTATTGATAACCTTTCTTCTTTGCCATTAAAATAAATTCAACTGAATAACAAGTCAGGTATTGACTTGACCATCTGGAGCTGGGATAATAACAGAAGCCGCCGTCTGATTTCTGAAAAGTCGGCATTTTACTCAGAAGGTTATTAATTCTTGCATCCAGCTCGGTCTTTTTTATATCAAGTAAACCAAACTCGAGTAGGAAGTCACCTGCACCAAGTAACGGGTATTGTTTTGAAAGGCGCTGCTCCAAACAATCATAAGGATATTCCTGTAGAATTTCGAAGTTTCGTTTCACTCCGATCATCGATGAAGAAGCAAGCGTAATCTCGACCTGATCCATTGACTTAACAGTTCCTTCGGGAACAATAACCTGTTCTGTAACCGGTTTATCTTCTACTTTTCCGCTCGTTGCAACTGCTTCAAACATAGTTGGAACCCTTAACGGGATCTCATGGAATAGACCATCGCTATACGGTCCGGCAATTGCCTTGAATGTCAATTTTGGATTTATTGGACTGCCTACCTTGAACTTAAATAAAACTGCTTCAGTTGCACGCGGCTCGAGCGAAATTGTTTTCACATCAGTATCACCTTCAACTCGATCAACATCCTTTGATTCAACAGTGACGGAGATCTTCATGTGTTCTTCAGAATTATTTGTAACAGTAACTCCACCGGAAAAAGTATCTCCTAATCTTATAAAATATGGAAGTGCAGGTTTCAAAATTAATTTTTTCTTTACCTGAATATCTGTGGTGGCCTTACCAAATTTATCCTTAACATCTTCTGCAACAATCATTGCTTTGAACGTAGTTAAATTATCCGGAAGCTTAAATGAAACTGTTGCGTTGCCATTCTTATCTGTATTCAAGAATGCAGTATAATAAGCGCTCTCTTTAAAGTTCTTTCTAACAACTATACTACTCGCCGGTGAATCATCATCACCACCCCCGCCCGGGTCTTCTCCTTTCTCCTGGTATTTCTGTCTTCCCAGAACATCACTCAAGGTTGAGACGGTCTTAACATCTAACGGGCGTTTCTTCCAGAAGTAAGAGAATGGGTCAGGAAGTTCATAACCAACCAGGTTCAAAACTCCCTTATCAACTACCGAGACACAAAGTTCCGATTCAACGGGCTGACCGACGGCGTCCCGAACTGTTACTCCCAATTCCACAGTATCACCCGGGGCATAGTCATCTTTATTCGGGGTTATTACAACATTTAATTTATGCTGTGATGAATCAATTGAAACCTGGGAATACCCTGAATAAAACTCCGGTTTCCCAAGGTCTTTTCCATTCTCATCAAACTCAGTACTTTTTCGCTCCTTCATAATTATTACATTTATATAAACATTAGGAGAGAAAGTTTCTTTAACCGGGATATTTACAGAGTTAGCATTGCCTTCAAGCCTGATGACCTTTGACCAGATTACATTCTCACGCTCAACAGTAATCAGGGCAGTTGAAGTTTCAAATGGTGATTTGATCAGAAGCTTAATATTATCACCCGGTTTATATTCCTTCTTATCAGTTACCAGGTCGATTAACCTACCTTCACTGACTCCCCAACTGATATAACCTGTGCCGGTAACATAGAAATTCTGAGTTGTAATAATTGTGTTGCCAAGTTTATCTTTTCCGGTAAGAGTAATCTCATAATACCCAGCTTTGGTGAAGACATAGTCATTCTCAAATTTTCCGTCAGGAATTTGAATGGACTCTTCAAGAATATCTGTGATTACTTCCTTCCAGTTCCAGCGAAGTGCACCCGATGCATCTTTTTTCTGGAAATTCTTCCATTCCTTCTGAACAATTTTTAATTTCACTTTGACATTACTAAAAAACTCACCTTTCGGGGTGACTGTTACAACTGTGATTTTGCCCGGTTTACCAACTTCAAGAAAATATGAAGATGTTTTAACTCCAATATAATATTCACCGCGATGAACCACAATCGAATCCTTACCGCTGATGCGATTATTATCCTTATCAATGACCTCACCATGTACAGTTAATAATGCAGAGTTCTTAGTCGGGATTGTAAGTTTATTCTTGTGAAATCCAAAGTTCCCATCCCGGTCAAGTACAAAGTCCTTCCGCTCAATCGTGTGACGGTAATACGTGTCATAAGTACCAAATGAATAATCATCAAAATTAGGCGGGGAATAATATGTTCCCTGAAGCATCCAGGCATAATTCGCTTTC
>DAOVMD010000155.1 GCA_030630935.1 Candidatus Mcinerneyibacteriota bacterium
AAACTGTTGAAGTGTTAAAAATGCTACGATAGTTCAATAGTTCAAGTGTTAATTAGAAAGAGTTAAGCTCCAGTACAAATGTACCTATGAGATCAAAAGAATTTTATTTTTCTGTTCTCTGTTCTCAGTTTTCTGCTCTCTGCTAAAGCAACAGAGTTGCTTTAGCATGCTTTGCATGCGTTCAAGTTTGGAGTGCATTGATGATCTTTGTGAATCAATGCAAAAACCTTGCATCGATTAGCATCGATGCATTCCGATATAATAGTTCAAAGTAAAATTGTAAGTTTCAATTATGAGTATAAATAAACATTTCAAAATAATAAAAAAAGCAATTAAGAAACATACACAATTAATAGATACCTATTTCCTGATAAAATATGCTTTTTCACCATATATGGCATGTGAACATGGCTGTAAATATTGTGATGGGCGTGCAGAGAAATATTATGTTGCGGGTGACTTCGAGAAAGACATTATAATTAGAAAGAACCTCCCCGAACTCTTAAGTCTTGAATTAAAGAAATTACGTGAACCGGGATTAATCTTTATCGGTTCTGGGATAAGCGATGCTTATCAGCCAATTGAGAAAGAAGAAAAACTAATGAGGGAAGCTGCAAAAATTCTTTTAAAATTTAATTTTCCCGTTGCGGTTATGACGAAGTCATCTTTGATCCTGAGAGACCTGGATATCTGGAGTGAGTTAAATAAAAAGAACGGTTTTATCTTAATGCTTTCATTGACAATGCTTGATGATAAGGTAAGGAATACTTTTGAGCCAAATGCAAGTTCAGTGGAAGAAAGGTTAGAGACTCTCAGAAAATTTAAGGAGAAGGGTATCCCGGTCGGGATAAGCGGAATGCCTTTTATCCCTTTTATTACAAATAAGGAAAAGGATCTCAGAGAACTTTTAACTGAATTAAAAAGTATCCCAGTTGATTTTATGTTCTATGGCAGCTTAACATTACGACCGGGGTGTCAAAAACAGTTTTTTATGAAAGTCATTAAAGAGAAATATCCTAATCTTCTTCAAGAATTTAAAGTTCTTTATGGTGAGGATCGGGCTTCAGGGAGTCCTTTGAAATCTTATAGCCATGAATTTTTCAATACAATTTCAAAATTGCTAATGGAATTTGAAATTCCAACTCAAATCCCGCATTATTTATATAAGGGGAAATTCTCACTATATGATGAAATTTTTATTCTTTTAAATCATATGACGGAACTATATAAATCAAAAGGTATTAAAATAAACCGCTTACTCAAAGCATTAAAGAATTATTCAAATTGGATACTGGAAGAGAAAAAGTATTTTAACAGGCGAAGAAATTTAAGTTATGAATTAATTGAAGATAAAATTAGGCATAGATTTAAAACAGGTGAATTTAATGATGTGCTTCAGAATGAAAAGTTATTTCAATTCCTGAAACAAATAGTTCTTGAAGAAAAGACTCTTGATTATAATAAACTCAAGATAGTTTAATAGTTCAAGTGTTATTGTTTCGCTTCGCTACACATTTATGATTTATGGTTGATAATTATTAATTGATAAACCAAACAGCTTTGCTGCCGAGAACAGATATCAGAGAGTAGAGAACAGTTGTTTTCTAGTTAGTAGAGACGTGCCATGGCACGTCTCCCCAATATGTATATCATAATTAAATAATAATTACATGTCTCGTAAAAGTCTCCCGATACGCTTCTCTATACGGGATCTCCTCTCTCCGTTCGTCGACCTGCTAAAGAAATAAATATTTTTTGCACACAATTGTTTTTCTAATGTAATTATTTTCAATCATGCACCAGTCCAAACTGGACTGGTGTGAAGTTTTGTACTTTGGGAAAGTATCATCATTACGCATAGCAATGGGGTTTTACCCCCATCATTAGCTCTAAGCAAATGCATTGTATTCAATGAAGCAAAATTATTCTTACTTATTCATTTTTCATTCTTACTTTTTCCTTACCTTCTTAAAAACATCTTGACTGTTATATTAATATTTGTTATAATGCTATATAATTATATAGAAAAAAGCGATGAAAAAAACAATTTTGATTTTAGTTTTACTTTTATTTGGCATCTTGGTATTGGGAGCTGATTGGACGGTTGGAGTTTATATTTGTGCCGACAATAACCTTGAGGCTTATGCTTCAGGGGGAGAGTTACATTCAGGTATTTACGGAGATGTAAATGAGATGGAGATGGTCGGTTCAGATACCAATGTCCACATTATTGTAGAGATAGATAAGCGGACTACTGCCTATACTGGTTGGGAAACAGCGAAGCGATTTTATATTGAAAAGGACGCTGATCCTAACACAATCACTTCCCCAGAGCTTGAGGATTTAGGTGAGATTAATATGGGGCACCCCAATACGCTTACGAGTTTCATTAATTATTTAATTAATACTTCGACTTTTTCTTCAACGAAGTACGCTTTGATAATCTGGAATCATGGTTCAGGCTGGGAGAGAAGGGTTTCATCCTATGATGTTCCGCGTAAATGGATATGTGAGGACGTCACTTCTAATGATGTGCTTACGGTGAAGGAATTAAAGACTGCCCTTGAGAATTCAGCCAAACCGCCTTCAGGGAAGTTTGACGTTTTAGCTTTTGATGCATGCTTCATGCAGATGCTTGAAGTTTTGTATGAAATTCAGGATTATGCAGAGGTTATTGTTGCATCTGAAGAGAGTGAACCGGCATTTGGTTATCCTTATCATACGATTTTTAATGATCTTATTAA
Organism: Candidatus Mcinerneyibacteriota bacterium; assembly: GCA_030630935.1. Lineage (GTDB taxonomy): Bacteria > AUK180 > AUK180 > JAQVHJ01 > JAQVHJ01 > DAOVMD01. The sequence goes on from DAOVMD010000155.1 coordinate 2,745, forward strand.
TACACCCGGGATGACCTCTTCAGAATTTGGTGAGGTAATTGCACAGGATTATGTTGCATCGTATGATATCAGTGATTATAGTACACAATCGGCAGTTTATTCTGATTCAATTACCGGGGTAATAACAGCACTGGATAATTTTGCACTTGAACTAATTAGCTGCTTCGGAACCAACTTTGAAGCAATCAATAATATCAGGGCTCGCACGCAAACATTTGATGATTTAGATTATATTGATCTAATGGATTTTTGTAATAGGATAAATTCTAAAACATCATTTCCTCCTAAATTACGCTCCGCTGCAAATGCACTTGTAAATTCTCTGGATAATACAATTATATATTCCGGGAATACAGGTGGGGTAGTTAGAAAAGCGAATGGTATTTCAATTTATTATCCAACTAACCCTGCAGATTATATAGTTGAATATAACTCTACCAGGCTTGCGAATGATACGCATTGGGATGAGTTTATCAAACGTGATTTTAGTTATGGGGATGATTTTAGTAATATAATCGTTTACCCAAACCCATGCTTTATCTCCAAGTCTGAGTATGTAATAATCGAGAATATTCCGCTTAATTCAGAATTAAAAATATTTACAATCTCCGGGGGTATTCTTCATAGTGTGAATACGGGGTTTCAGTCTACCTATTTCTGGAAAACAAAAAATAAATATGGAAACATAATTGCTTCAGGAGTATATTTAATTAATGTGAAAAAGAACGGAAAATCAACAACCAGGAAATTAGTAATTATAAAATGAAAGAGAAAAAACTAACAACACTAATTGGTATTATCACTGTTGTAGTAATTTTTACTATTATAGGTTTAATAGCAAGAAAGATAACCTTATCTTCAGAACCGAAAACTGAATATAAGATATTAGTTGATCATGCCGCTGGTCTAAATATTCACGATCCGGTTTTTTTAAACGGGTTCAGAGTCGGGAAAGTAAGGAGTGTCGAGATATTCAACAGCAGAGCTTTAATTTTGATTTCAATTAATGAAACTGCTCGAATTAGCCGGGATGCTTATGTTGGAATTGAATTTTACGGTTTAACAGGGAGTTTAAAGATCTCAATTGTTAATCCTGTCAACACAATGGCTTTTTATCCATTGGATTATGTCGGTTATATTGAGTGCTATGAACTATTACCATTCGAATATTATACAGAGAAAATTGAAACTTTTGCAAAGAGTGTTTATTCATTTGATGAATATCTCTTAACAATCTCAACCGGACTTGCAAACCTTGAAGGTATAAATATCAGGGAATTTAAAGAAAGAATCGAAGGAATAAACTTTGACCTGAGTGGTATTGAGACAAATATTACAGGTGGAATTAATACCCTCGAACAATTTCTTGCGTCAACTTCAGATAATATCTCCACACTCAATACCACAGTGAATAACTTAAGCGGTAGATTTCAGCTTAATACGGAGAATTATTCAGAATTAAACGGGTTTAGAAATCTTCAACAATCTAAATACTTTGATACAAGTTCCGAATTATATAAGAATTTTGACAGCTTAAAATATAATTATAAAAAACTAACAGAATCCAAATCTGAAAAAGATATCAGCTGGAGGTTAGATACCCTTTATTCTAAAGAGAACAACTATATTCAGAATTTCCTGATAAACACTGATATTAATGAGAGTTTCAATTACAGAGTAGGTTTTTATTATAATTATTTTCAGGAAGATTCAGATGTTGAGCTTGACCTGACAGTAGGAAAGATTTATAATGGATTTTTTATTTTACGTGGTGGGTTAGTTGAATCTACCCCGGGACTGGGGTTTGAGTTGAGATTAAGAAAGATTAGAGTTGATTCTGATATATTTAATATGTCAGACGAAGAATTATTTTTTAGAGCTATGATTAGTTTGAGAATTTTTGAAAATTTTAATCTTATCATGAGTTACCAGAATAGAGAAGATAAGTTATTTTATTCAGGACTCGGTTTAGTCTTTGATGATAATGACCTGAAAAGAATTTTTGGTGTGTTGAAAATTATGAAAACCGGGGAGTAGTAAATGCCGACCTTAAAGAATAAATATAAATCAATCAAACGCTGGTCTGAAGTAATAGAAATCATTGTGAAAAATGGACTTGGCTTCCTTCTTTCAAAACTCCAATTAGGTTATCATTATCTTGGTAAGAGGATGAAGAGAAAAGTAGTAAGCGGAGAAGATATTCCTGCTTCCAATATTGTTGAAAGGATCAGGAAATCATTTGAGGAGCTTGGACCGTCATTTATCAAATTAGGACAGATGCTTTCAACTCGTCCTGATATCATCCCAATTACATTGTGTGAGGAGTTAAAGAAACTTCAGGACAAGGTTACACCTTTACCATATTCAAGCCTTGAGTCAACCTTAATTGAAGCCTATGGAAAGAATTATAAGGAGCAGTTCGATTATATTGATGAGAATGCTTTAGCCTCAGCTTCATTAGCTCAAGTTCACAGGGCCAAGTTAAAAAAGGAGCAGATCGAAGTTGTTCTTAAAATTCAGAAACCTAATCTGGAATCTATTATTGAAGGTGATATTCAAATAATGAAGGATTTTGCAGGGCTTATGAAAAAATATGAGTTTGGTACTGATGTATTGAATCCTGACCTTGTTGTTGACGAGTTCAAGAAAAATATTACAGAAGAGATTAATTTTATTTTTGAAGCTCGAAATACTGAGAGAGTAAGAGAGTCTTTTGCAGGTGATGACCAGATTATTATTCCTGAAGTCTTTTGGGACTATTCTTCCAGAAAAGTTATGGTAACAAAGTTCATTGCGGGAAGGAAACTCAATGAAATTGACTTTGATAAGGAACCAGAGTATGATGCTGAGATTTTGATAAACAGGGGGATGTCGGCTTTTTTGAAAATGATATTTGAGGATGGGTTCTTTCACGGTGACCCTCATCCGGGAAATATTATTGTTACTCATGATAAAAAAGTTGCACTTGTGGATTTTGGTATAATCGGGAGGTTGGATCAAAGAACCAGAAACTTATTAGTAGATGTGTTTATTGGAGTAATTTATCGCGATATTGAAAGGGTAGTCTATTCATTTGAAGATTTGGGCGTGATTGAAGAAGGGATTGAAATTAAAGAATTAAAATATGATATTTCATCTATGCTTGAGAAATATTATGATATCCCGCTTGGAGACCTGGTAGTGAAGGATATCATTGAAGAAGCAATTGAAAAAATTGAGAAATATAATATTAAGATTCCACGAAACTTATATATCCTGATCAAGACTATGGTGACACTTGAGGGTATTGGAAAAGAGATTTATCCTGATTTCAATATTATGTCTTCAACAAAATACTACGCAAAAAAAATGATCAAGGATAAATACTCTCCTTTAAATTTCCTGAATGAAACGAGAAGGGGATTTTGGAAATTTCGAAGATTTCTTATGGCATTACCGGATGATTTAAATATGATCTTGAAGAAAACGAAAAAAGGTCAATTGAAAATTGAATTTGAACATAAAAACTTAGAGAAATTAGTTACCGGTTTAGATCATCTTTCTAATCGAATTGCATTCTCACTAATAATCTCCTCACTTATTGTTTCTTCTTCTCTACTTATGAATTTCAATGTGGGTCCAAAAATATTTGGGATTTCTGTACTCGGACTAATAGGGTATATAATTGCTGGGGTTTTAGGATTATTTTTAATTATTGTAATCCTACGTTCTGGAAAGTATTAGAGTTTCGCTCCGCTCTACAATGAAAAAGTAAGAATGAAAAATGAACAATGAAGAATGTTTTGGCATTAGATAACACAATGCCTTTGTTTAAAACTAATGTTGCTTAAAGATTCGATTTAATGCAAAATAAGATTTCATCGCAGAGAGGTACTAAACCACACGCTTTGCTTGGGTTAAGGATAAACTCCACCCGCAGAGGAAAAAAAACAAAATTAACTCGCTACGCTCAAACTTTTTTTTTCACCACAGAGGACACGGAGAACACGAAGGAAAATAAAAAACAAAAGAAAAAAAAAGATTAGATTGGCGCATCTCGCTTGCAATGACATTCTGACGTTCTTTTTAAAAGATAGATTGCCGCAGTCGTTGCACTCCTGGACGCAGGCTAGATCTTGCTTCGCTGCGATGCGCAATGACATTCTTTTATCTTCGAATGAATACATTTTCAGAAGAAGAATCTTGCTCCTAAACCACCGGTAATATCGCCATCAGTTGATGGTATGATGAATAATCCGACGCCTACTTCTACAAAAATCTCAAATCTTTGTATTTCAATACCTATACCTGCGACAAATC
>DAOVMD010000133.1 GCA_030630935.1 Candidatus Mcinerneyibacteriota bacterium
ATCTTCAAGGTCACGGATTCCAATTTCTTTTCCTATTAAAACAGAGATCCCTTCAGAGTTTAGTAAATTTGAGAAGATATGCTTCAATGGGTCATCATCGATAATATGCTTGATTACATTTTTAAAATGACCAATATCAGAAATCTCCGGTTCATTAAACATTTTATTAGTATTAGAAATATAGAGTTTCTCTGCAGTCTGTGAGATCCTGGCGAAATCGTTCTGAAATATCTTTAGAAGTTCCTGAATACTCTTTTCTCGTTTCTTTAATGATTCAATACGTTTATGAAGAATTGATCCGGCTTCCCTGATGTCTTTATTGCTAAGTTCCTGATTAAGCAAATTCTTGATCTTGACTAAATCTTTCTTGGTAATATCTGTTGGAAGTTCAATCGTTTCATTGAAAACCATTCCCGATTTAAGTACTAAAATAATGACAACTTTACTTTTATATACCTTTATCAATTCAAGGTGGTCAATTAAAATTTTTTCAAGATGAACATCCAAAACAACACCAATCTTTCCGGTTAACATCGTCAAAGTATGAGAGGCGGTGACAAGCAATTCTTCAAGCTCCTTTTTAATTATTGTAAACTCACCTTGAATTTTATTGATTTCCGAAACTGTTAACCTCTGTAGATTGATTAGGGAATTTAAGTAATATCTGTAACCTTTATCTGTGGGAATCCGACCCGAAGAAATATGCGGTTGAATTAATAAACCCTCATCCTCAAGGTCAGCTAATGCATTCCGAATAGTAGCTGGGGAGATCTCCAACCCAAATATCTTCTTTAATGATCTTGAACTAACCGGTTGAGCGGTGTTGATGTACTGAAGTATTAGAAATTCAAGTAAATCCTTTTCTCTATCTTTTAAATGTGATCCAAATTGTTTTTTCATAACCTTATAATTTTTATGTATTTTACTATAAAAATAGAAATTTGTCAAGTCATTACCGAATTGTTTCACATTTATGATTTATGATTGATGGTTAGTAATTGAATATTGATAGCATTATATATCACAATGCTTTTATCTATAAAACGACTGTTTGCGTGCCCAGAACCCGAGCAAAGGAAGTGGTACTGGGTCGGTTCTCTGATAGCTATTTACCAACTCTTGAACTATCTTAACTCGCGCACACTTGAACTTGTTTTTAACATTTAAACAATTAAACTATCTTAACTTCCGCACACTTGAACGGTTTTGTTAACACTTGAACTATTGAACACTTGAACATTTGAACGCATGCGAAGCATGCATTGATCTTGAACTATTTTCAAGGTTAACAGAGTTAACCGCGAAAATAATTTTTCTTGACAAACTTAGAAATAACTTATATAATGAATACGTAAATTTAAGAAAGAAAAAGGAGGATTCTATGAGAACAGGACAATTTAAGGTTTCAGTTATTTTTATTTTGATTATGGTACTTATCTCCATCGCTTTTGCTGGTGATTTAGAGATTTCACCTATGAACAAAGTCGCTGAAACAAATAATGAATTCAGTTTCAATTTTTTAAAGGAAATCTTAAAGACCGAAGAAGGGTTGAATGTATTCATTTCACCTTTAAGTGTTAGTTTTGCTCTATCAATGGTATTAAATGGTGCAGATGGCACAACAAAAGATCAGATGATGGATACCCTGCAATTAAAGGGGATTGAATTAATTGACTTAAATACGGGGATGAAGGATTTAAATAAAAGCTTATATCGTGCAGATAGGAAAGTCGAGCTTCGAATTGCTAATTCATTATGGTTAAGGGAAGGAACTTCTTTTAAGAAAGATTTTCTAAAGTTAAATAAAAAGTACTATGATGCAGAGATTCAGGTTTTGAATTTCTATGATAAATCCGCATCAGATACAATTAATAAATGGGTAAAAAAAGCTACAAACAAGAAGATAAAAGAAATTGTGCCTAAGAAAATAGATTCTTTGACAATTGCTTATATAATAAATGCAATTTATTTCAAAGGATCCTGGTCTGATGAGTTTGATCCTGAAGATACGAAGGAAGAGAATTTTTTCTTATTAAATAACAAATCAAAAAAGCATCCGCTTATGTATCAACAGGAGGAATATAAGTATTTTGAATCAGATGATATGCAATGTATTAGTCTTCCTTATGGAAAGGGTAGAATAAGTATGTATGTTTTTCTTCCGAGTGAAAAAGTAGGGATAATTAAATTTCTCAAAGAGATTGATTATAAAAAATACAAAACCTGGACAAATCAAACCAGGAAAGAAAAAGTGAAATTGAAACTCCCAAAATTTAAAATGGAATATGAAAAGAATCTAAAACAAATTTTATCAGATCTAGGAATGCCAATTGCCTTTGATATAGATAATGCAAATTTTGGAAAGATGTGCAATATCCCCCCCAATGTTTATATTCGGAAAGTTAAGCATAAAACTTTTGTTGAAGTTAATGAAGAAGGCACTGAAGCCGCAGCGGTTACTTCCATTTCAATGGGTATCAAATCAGCACCACCAAAGAAGATTTATGAAATGTATATAAATCGACCATTCTTCTTCACCATTCATGATAATCAGACTGGTGTCGTAATATTTATGGGGGTAATTACAAATCCGGAAGAGTAAAGTAAATTCTTTTTCCAATTGCAGCCGTCTTGAATTGTCATTGCGAGGAAGGAACGAAGTGAATGACGCGGCAATCTGGCGGTATCCGAAGATAAATGAATTGCTTGCCAAACAAAGTAGGGGCATTGTTTCCCTCCGGAAAACAACAGTTTGAGTATTCACTTTGGGTTTGCTCCTGTAAACAGGAATATCTTATCAATAACGTCTCTTACTCAAACTCTTACTCTTACTGAAAAATAAAATTAATTTTTTATCGTTTTAATCGTTTACGATTCTTATGGAAATGTACTCCCCCGAAGACCGAAGAATTGTTTTCCAAACGGTGTAGGGGCACGGCATGCCGCGTCCCTGACCGAATGAACTTAATCCTCCCGTATGAAAAGAGTATGGAGTGCATCACATGCTTTGTTCGTGATGCAAAAAGAATTAAAACAATATAAAAACATCAGGAAACCTCGCATCGATTAACATCGATGCATTCCATATAAAAAATGTTGAAACCGCCATTATTTTTTTTTCTTTACTTTCAGTTAAAAATCTGTTATAATTAATATATATATGTTACTTATTAACTAATATATTAATAAAGAATTGCCATGATAAAGATTTTTAAAACAATTAACAGTAAAATTGAAGAGATTAAATCACCTGAAGATAACTGCTGGATTAATATTACAAACTCTAATAGAGAAGAAGTTAATGAATTAAGCAGCCGTTTAGTGATTCCGCCTGAATTCCTTATATACCCTTTAGATATACATGAACGAGCGCGAATTGAGATTGATGAAGGTTGTATGTTGATTATTCTCAGAGTTCCGGTAAAGGAGCCTGGTGATGCTGAGATCCCATTTATAACAGGGACATTAGGTATAATATTAAAGGATAAGATAATGATCACTATGTTATCCCAATCCAATACATTATTTAATGATTTCCTGAATAATAAGATTAAGAATTTCGATATTAAGAACAGGATAAATTTCCTTCTTCAGATATTTTATCAGATTTCATTTCATTATCTCAACGATCTGAAGGAAATAAATATAATGACCAATTCAATTGAGAAAGAGCTTCATAAGTCAATGAAGAACGAAGAATTGATCAAGTTACTAAACATAGAGAAGAGTTTAGTTTATTTCACAACATCATTAAAAGAGAATGAAATTATGATGGAACGTTTCCAGAGGATTCAGCTATATAACCTTGATGAAGAAGCCACAGATCTCCTGGAAGATGTAATCATTGAAAATAAACAGGCTATTGAGATGGCTAATATTTACAGTAATATCCTAAGTGGAATGATGGATGCATTTGCATCTGTGATATCGAATAACCTGAATGTGGTTATGAAGATCCTAACTTCAATCACGATTATTTTAATGCTCCCGACTCTTGTTGCAAGTATTTATGGTATGAATATTGATTTACCATTACAGCATCATCCCTTTGCATTTCCTATAACGATGGGTATCTCTTTGATCTGTGCGTTAATAGCAATTTTAATATTTTTAAAACGTGATATGTTTTAATTGCAATAAATAACTTGACTTTTTACCTGATTTTTGATAGAATAAAGAGTTAAATTGCAGGAGGTAATTTTAATGGGTAAATTTGAGAAATATAAAAAAGACAGCACGGGACCTTCCAAATTAGAGAAGTATAAAAAGTCCCATGGTTCAACTCTTAAAACTGCTGAGAAGAAATCCATCTCAACACTTAAGCAAAGAACCAGGCCTTTAAAGAAGAAAAAAAAGGCTGAAGGTGATTCGACCTTACCCGGAACCATTCTTATTATAGTTTTGGGAGCGATAACAGTTGGGGTCTGGGTTGGGGTTTTAGTAAAGTTATTCTCATCATAAACGGAAGTAATAATTATGAAAAAAAACATTAAACTACTTTTTATTCTTTTATCTTTTATTATCCTGATACCTGTTTTTACATTTGCAGGTGAAGTTGATACGAAAGCAAAACTAATGAAGGTTACTTTTATTGACGTGAAACAGGGTGATTCCATTTTGATTGAGACTCCAAATGGAAAAACGATTCTAATAGATGGTGGTGCACCTCAATATTATGACCCTGAAAAGAATATTTATTATTCACACTTTGATGCAGGACGTGACAGGATACTTCCATTATTAAAAGAAAGAGGGATTTCAAGAATTGATTATATGATCGGGACTCATCCTGATGCAGATCATATTGGCGGTTTAGTTTATGTGATGAAACATTTTCCGGTCGGAGCAGTTTATTATACAGGTAAAACGCATACCACAAGGATTTTTAAAGAATTCCTTACGACAATTAAAGATAAAAATATAGATTACCATATTACCCGGGAAGGTGATATCCTGAAATTTGATAAAGCGCTTTTATGCCAGGTTCTTCACCCACGAGAACAGGATATGTCATTGAATTCCAATGATACATCTATCGTAATAAAATTAGTTTATCGTGAAGTTTCTTTTATGTTAACAGGAGATGCTGAATCGGATGTTGAGAAGAGAGAAATTAGGGATTATGGTAAACAATTAAAATCCACTTTTTTAAAGGCAGGTCACCATGGTTCAAAATCTTCTACCTGTCTTGAATATTTAAAAATTGTTCATCCTGAAGTTATCATTTTATGTTGCGGTTTCAAAAATAAATACGGTTTTCCAAACCCCGAGACAATTGAAAGAGTTGCCCGGTTAGATTACTATCCACAGTTCTATAGAACGGATGAACAGGGACATATTACTGTTACAACCGATGGTAAAACTTACAGCATCGAAACATCCAAGGGTGATGGGAAAGAATATTTAATGTATAAAGTAAATATTAATAGGGCTTCCGCATCTGATATGGGCAGGATACTTGAGTTAACTGAAGACCAGGCAAATGAAATTGTAAAATACCGAAAGAAAAACGGTGAGTTCAAAACGATTGATGATGTTGGAAAAGTTTTTTCAGATACTTCGGTATTCAACAAAATTAAGGAAAAAATTACTATTTCAAAGAGCAAAGTAATTACAGACTCAGATAACTTAACATATTCAAATATTAAAAAAGTAAATATAAACACTGCATCCAAAGATGAACTGATTAAATTACGCAAAGTTGGTCCTGTGACAGCTCAAAATATAATTGATTATCGTTCTCAACATGGACCATTTAAACGTATTGAAGATATAAAAAACGTTACTAGAATAGGTGAGAAGACTTTTCAGAGTCTAAGACCCTACATCACTGTTGGTGAAAACGATGAAGTTAATACTGATGACTCAAGTTCAAATTCGGAATCGTCAAGTTCCATAACAAAAATAAATTTAAACACTGCAACTCAGGAAGAACTTGAAACTGTACCCGGGATAGGTCCTAAGACCGCTCAAAACATAATAAATTATCGTACTCAACATGGTCCATTTAAATCGGTTGATGAACTGGATAATGTAACAAGGATAGGTCCAAAAACCCTGGAAAAAATAGCACCCTACTTTAAAGTTGAGTAATCAATAATTAGGTTAAAAAATAAAATGAAAGATTTAATTGATCAAATTGTAAATTCTGCATGTAAAGAAATAAAAATTATTAATGACTCGAGAAGTTTAGAAGAGTTTAGAGTGAAATTCCTGGGAAAGAAATCAGAACTTCAGAATCTTTTAAAAAAGATCGGAACTCTTTCAAAAGAAGAGAAACCGGTAATTGGTCAGGCACTGAATAAAGCAAAAAAAACTATTTACGAACTTTTTAATAATCTAAAAAATGGACTTGAAATTTCTGAACAGGATTCAAAATTAAAGAGCGAACTTTTTGATTTAACTTTACCCGGTGTGAAAGTACCTATAGGACATAAACATATAATTTCAAAGTCAATCGAAGAGATATGTGATATCTTTATTAATTTAGGTTTTGAAGTGAAGATTGGTCCTGAACTCGAGACAGATTTCCATAATTTTGAAGCATTAAACATTCCTGCCGATCACCCGGCACGGGAAGATTTTGATTCATTCTATTCAGAATCAGGGCAACTCCTAAGAACTCATACTTCACCCGTTCAGATTAGAGCAATGCTTAATGAACAACCGCCAATTGCAATGGTTTGCCCGGGGAAATGCTATAGACGTGATTCAATTGATGCAACTCATTATCCCATGTTCCACCAGGTTGAAGGTCTTTTAGTGGATGAAAACATTACTCTCGGTGATTTAAAAGGAGTACTTGAAAGTTTCTGCCACAGAATGTTCGGTTCTCATACTGAATTAAGATTTAGACCCAGCTTCTTTCCTTTTACCGAACCAAGCGCAGAAGTTGATATATCCTGTGTCTTTTGTGGTGGTAAAGGATGTAATATCTGTAAAAATTCAGGATGGATTGAAATTTTAGGTGCCGGTATGGTAGACCCCGAAGTCTTTAAAGCTGTAAATTATGATTCAGAAAAATGGACAGGGTTCGCATTTGGGATGGGTGTTGAAAGAGTCGCAATGCTAAAATATGATATTAACGATATTAGGTTCTTCTACGAAAATGAGATCGAATTCCTGAAACAATTTTAAAAGGAGGGACAGGATTCCCATTTTGTCCCATAAAAGAAAAAAATAAATACATTAATCACTCATTACAAAAGAAAAATAAAACATAAAAAAACAAGAAAAAAGAAAGATTTTAACAGTGACTTTTACGAGACTTGTAAAAGATAATTTTAAAACGCTTGAATGTCATTGCGAGCGAAGCGTTAGTGCAGCGCGGCAATCTCATTTCTTTAAAAGACAAAAGAAAAATAAAAATTTTAACAGTGACTTTAAAGAGACTTATAAATAGCTTACCTATATTGTTTATAATTGTTTAGATCTTTAAGTGTTATTATCTTCAATCATGGTCAAGGTCAAACTGACCTTGACTGAAGGTTAGTACTTTGAAAAGTATTACAATTAGCCATAACAATGGGGTTTTACCCCCTTAAGG
>DAOVMD010000047.1 GCA_030630935.1 Candidatus Mcinerneyibacteriota bacterium
AGCTTTAAACATTGAAGATTTCCATAAAAAAAGGCCTAAGTTCAAAGGCGCTGGTGTATACATTTAGATATGCCGTATATCGCGCATATATGGTTCTTTAAACCATATTGCACTCATTTTCGTGATAAACCCACGCTAGGGGTGAACCCCTACTACGAATTTTTTTCATAAAAGCCATAAATGGCTCTTAAAGCACTTGCTTCAAACTCTAAATTCTTTTTATATATTATTCATTAAAAGACTCGTAAGAGCCTCTGTCTATTTTTTTGTTTTTCATCTTATACAATTCTTTTTTTTTATTTTACAAGTTTTTTTGGAGAAGAACCTTTAAATTTAATAAGATTTGATTTTTTACAGTGATTACTTGATATATTGAAGGGAAGTATTGCCGATTTCTATTATATCTCCGTCTTTCAGAATTCTTTTTGTTACAGTACGTCCATTAACCTTAGTACCATTTGAACTGCCCATATCTTCAATGATTTCTTTTCCCATTGACTCTATTAATTGAGCATGAATTCTCGATGCCTTTTTATCATGAATTGAAAGCGCGCAGTCAGAGGACCGGCCAATTGTAAAGCAGGGAATGTTAATAAGGATTTCTTTATTCTTGTATAAACCGTTCATGATTTTAATCTTACCTCTGGTGGATTCAACCTTCTTGGTCATTCCCTCAACAAAGGTTTCATCACCGAATTGATCTTTTGCCACCACAACTTGCCCCCTTTTTTTTATTATGTTGGCTTATAATGTATTATAGCGTATTTTTTTAAAAATGTCAATAGAAATAATTTTATACAATAGACGTGCCATGGCACGTCTATACAATAACTCTTAAACTCTTGAACTTTAAATAATCGTAATGATTTCGTCAAGGAACTCATAAAGAGCTTGCCTGCCCTTCTCTTTATATATTTCCTTTAACTTAGGGATATAGGTTTGGACTCCAATATTTTGGCATACGAAAACCAAGTCAGAACTGACTGATTTATGGCTGGGCCTTACACGTAGAACTTCCAAAAGATGATAAATTGCCCGCTTATATTTCCTTAAATCGAAAAAAATCATTCCCAGTTTATGATGTGTTCCTTTATATAGCTTATCGGGTTTTTGTGGAATATCTATTGCTCTGAGGAAATAGTCTTTTGCATTTTCTTTATCATTTTTCTGAGTATACAAATCACCTAATTTAATCAGGTAAACTCTATGGGGGTAAATTTCAATTAATTCGAGATATTCATCTATTAACTGCTCCGGAGTAGGTTCTGGAAACTTCTCTTCAAACTTTGTAAGGTGCGATGTTGCCTTTTTCTGCATGATATCCTTAATACTTTCATAGAACTCCTTATTAGAACTATATATTGGCAGGACTTCTTTTATATACTCAAATGCCTTATCCAAACCCATGAGTTGATAAAAGGTCATAATAAACTTGGATATCAATAAAGGATCTGATGGTGAAAACTCTCTGAAAGTTAAGAAATGTTTCTCTGCTATCTCCGGGGCATTAGCTTCTATTGCTCTCTTTGTTTTTTCAAGTAAATAATTACAGTATGCAATTTCAAAATCTTTTTTTAATGTATTTTTGGGAAGTTTCTTATTCTTAATATAATATTTAATTACTTTCTCAAGTAATGTTTTATCCTGAAGATAATATTTTACTTCGTAGTCAATATTCTCAATTATTAAGTCATCTTCATTCAATTTTTTAAGGTCTTGAGTTAGATATAAAATTAAACCAATAAAAACAATGATTAAAACAATCATACCAAGATAAACAATTATCATCAGGATGGCTCCTAATATATTCTTCGGATTTATCTTATTTATTATATGAAATTATTAATTGAAAGTCAAGAACTTTTTTAACATGAGTTTCCTTTATTTTTTGGTTCTTCTTCAAAAAAGCTGGTAAAATAACAAAAAGAATTTATAGTTTGAAGCAAATGTTTTAAGAGCTATGCAGTCTTTCCCGGGAATTTCAACCAATTAAAATGGAGAAGAACCTATTTTTTTTGTTATATTAATATGTACAGCATTAGCGAGGTTCTTCGGGACTGCTCATGATATTCATTTCAGGCTCAAAATATTAATCTCTGGTTTCCCTGATGCAATAGAGCGGAAGCTCTTTCTAAATAAATCCCTGAACTTTCGTTATCATTAAAAATTCTTGAATTTAGATAGATTTTATGTTATAATTAATATTTATATAATATTAAGAGAGATTTATGAAAAAGATATTAGTAGTTGATGATTCGAAGACAATCAGGTTAATGATGGAAGCCGGATTAAGCAAAGAAGGTTACGAAGTGATTACCGCCATAGATGGTGAAGATGGTTTAATTAAAGCTTTCACAGAGAATCCAAATTTAATTGTTCTTGATGTAATGATGCCTAAGCTGAATGGTTTTCAAGTTTGTCGAAAGATAAAAAGAGATGAGCGAACCTTACATATCCCCGTTTTAATATTAACAGCACAGGATCAGAAGGAAGAGATATTAGAAGGATTTAATGCGGGAGCAGATGAATATTTATGTAAACCTTTTAAGTTTGACGAATTATTAAGACAAGTAAAAACTCTCCTGAAACTATACGGTGGAGATTAAGGAAACAGGAAGATGGTTAGGAAAAACAAAGATTACTATGATATTTTAAAAATTGACCGGGATGCAACCCAGACTGATATAAAGAAGGCATTTCACAAATTAACCAGAAAATTTCATCCGGACAGAAATCCCGGTAATGCAGAAGCAGAAGAGAAATTTAAAGAAATTTCAGAAGCATATAGTATTTTATCTGATCCCGAGAAACGCAGTCGCTATGATACTTTTGGTTCTACTTCCGGTCCGGGTATGGGTTTTGACATGGGGTTTGGAGATATCTTTGAAGATATCTTTGGAGATTTTTTTGGAGCACGTCGCCAATCACCCAATCGTCCCAGAAAAGGGTCTGATCTTCATTTCAAATTACTTCTAACCTTACCAGAGGTTGCAGCTGGAGTAGAGAAGGAGTTTGAAATAAGCAAACTTATCAATTGTGATATTTGTGATGGTTCAGGAGCCAAGGCCGGGACATCTCCAGAGACCTGTCCAATCTGTCATGGCTCAGGTCAGGTTAAGAAGCAGACTGGTCTTTTTTCTCTCACAACAACTTGTATTAAGTGCGGTGGTTCCGGTGTAATTATTACGGAGCCCTGTGAGAAGTGCCACGGTGGTGGGAAGGTAAGAGTAAACAAGAAGATCAAGTTACGGATCCCTCGCGGTATTATGGAAGGAACTCGAATCCGCTATGCCAGTGAAGGTGATGCTGGATTCAACGGTGGCCCACCCGGGGATTTATATATTGCAATATTTATTGAAGAGCATGAAATATTTAAAAGACGTGATTATGATATCTTCTGTGAGATCCCGATTACATTTATTGAAGCAGCCCTTGGTACCGAAATTGAGATCCCCAATGTTCTTGGGAAAATTGTCAAGATGGATGTTCCGAAGGGAACTCAAACCGGAGATATAATCCGGGTTTCAGGTGAAGGTCTTTCAAATGAGTATGAACATGGCGACCTATATGTTAGTATTTTTGTAGAGACCCCGACCAAATTAAATAAAACGCAGCAGGCATTATTAAAGCAATTTGCAGAAGTAAGCGGGATTAAGATTCATCCAAGAACCAATTCTTTTTGGAAGAAAGTAAAGAAATTCATTTCAAAATAAAAAGAATAAAAAGAGTAAGATTATGTTGAACATTAAATTCATCAAGGAAAATCCTGAAGTTGTCAAGGAAGCATTGGGGAATAGGAATTTTAAATTAAATCCTGATGAAAACTCAGATGAAGTTAAGGAGAATTTACCGAAGTTAATGTATGAATTTTCTGCTATTTCTGCTCTTATTGATGGTTTAATTAGCCTTGAGTCAAGTCGTTTAAAAGTCCGACAGCTATTTGAAGATAATAAAGCCAAGTTAAATAAAATTAACAAAGAGATTGGGCAAAAAAAATCTAAGAAGGAAGATGCTTCAAGTTTAATGTGGGATGCGAAAGAGATAAAAGCCAGGATGGACATGTTGGATGATGGTGGTGAGTCACAGAAGAAGATTGATAATCTTTTAAAATTTCTTCCTAATATTCCCCATTCCAGTGTTCCGCTTGGCAAGGATGAGACCGAGAATGTTGAGCTTCGCAAGTGGGGAACAGCTCGGGATTTTGATTTTAAAATAAAACCACATGAAGAGCTTGGAACCGACCTTGGGATTTTAGATTTTGAAAGGTCAGCCAAAATTTCCGGGTCAAGGTTTGTAGTATTATGGGGTGCGGCAGCTCGATTAGAGCGGGTTTTAATATCTTTTATGTTAGATATCCAAACCAAGGAAAGCGGATATAAAGAAGTTTACCCTCCCTACCTTGTTAATGCTGCTTCAGCTTTCGGAACCGGTCAGTTACCAAAATTCGAGGAAGATTTATATAAAACGAAGCTTGACGATATGTACCTTATCTCGACTGCAGAGATATCTGTTACAAACCTTCACGCGGGTGAGATTTTAGCGGGTAACGATCTCCCGATAAAATACTGTGCTTACTCTACTTGTTTCAGAAGAGAAGCCGGATCCTATGGAAAGGATACGAAGGGAATGCTTCGGGTTCATCAATTTAACAAGGTTGAACTTGTTAAGTTTACAAAACCGGAAGAGTCTTATGATGAGCTTGAGAAATTACTTTCTGATGCTGAGAGGATATTGCAGTTGTTAGAACTTCCATACAGAGTTGTTGCATTATGTTCGGGGGACTTAGGTTTTTCAGCTGCAAAAACCTATGACATTGAAGTCTGGTTACCATCACAGAATCAATATCGCGAGGTATCTTCCTGCAGTAACTTCGAAGGGTTCCAGGCACGTAGGGCAAAAATTCGATTTAAGCGTGATAATAAATCAAAACCTGAATTTATTCATACTTTGAATGGTTCCGGATTAGCGATTGGAAGAACCATGATCGCGATTATGGAGAACTATCAAAATGAAGATGGTTCAATTACAATTCCAAAGGTGCTGAGAAAATATTTAGATGGTCTTGAAAAAATTGAACGGGAGTAAAAAATGTGTTTAGGGATACCGATGAAAATTATGGAACTAACCGGTCTGGAAGGAGTGGTTGAGATTCATAACGTTAAAAGGAATGTAAGTTTTATGCTTCTTGATGATGTTAAGGTAGGGGATATGGTCTTAATTCATGCGGGATTTGCAATTCAAAAAATTAGTGAGAAAGACGCAGAAGAGATAATAAAAGTAATTGAAAGCTTAGATTTCGAATTTCAAATTTAGAGAAGGGAAATGGATTTACTTGATAAATTTAGAGATAAAAACCTGGTTTTAAATGTTATAAAGAATTCAAATAAATTATTAGATGATATTGGTCAGGTGAATTTTATGGAAGTATGCGGAACACATACGGTTGAGATATTTAAATTTGGGATCAAGAAACTTTTTAATAATAATCTGAATTTAATATCCGGTCCCGGGTGTCCTGTTTGCGTAACAGGTAACCGTTATTTAGATACTGCAATTGCCTTGAGTAGGAGAAAAGATGTTATCATAACAACATTTGGCGATATGATGCGGGTTCCAGGCTCAACGTCTTCATTAATAGAGGAGCGCTCCGCAGGTGCAGAGATAAAAGTTTTATATTCAGCAAGAGACTCCCTTAAGATTGCTTCCGATAACCCGGACAAGAAGGTAGTCTTCCTGGGAGTAGGTTTTGAAACCACAGCCCCAACAATTGCATCAACAGTAAAGCTTGCCGAAGCACAAAATATAAATAATTTTTACGTTTTAACTGCTCATAAAACAATGCCGAATGCAATGGCTGCAATTCTTGCATCTGAAAAGGTAAAAATAAACGGTTTTATTTGTCCCGGTCATGTTTCAACAATTACCGGTATTCATATTTATGATTTTATTCCGGAACAGTTTAGTGTTCCTTGTGTGGTCTCGGGATTTGAACCACTTGATATTGTCCAATCAATTTATTCTTTATGTAAACAATTATATAAAAATATTGCAATCGTGGAGAATACATATTCAAGGGTGGTCAGGGAGAATGGAAATCAAATTGCACAGCAGATCTTAGTGGAAGTTTTTGAAGAATCCGATGAGGATTGGCGTGGAATAGGAATAATTCCTGGCAGCGGCTTGAAGTTTTGCGAGGAATATTCAAGGTTTGATGCATTTCTTCAGATCCCAGTCGATGTTGAGGAGACTATTGAACCGGAAGGCTGTCGCTGCGGTGAAGTTTTACGGGGAATAATAACTCCTTTGGAATGTCCCCTATTCAAGAACGGCTGTTCAATTGATCATCCGATTGGAGCATGTATGGTATCATCAGAAGGAACATGCGCAGCATATTTCAAGTACCATATTGAAGAAAGAACATAAAAAATTAAGAAGGAAAACTAAAAATGAAAGAGATATTTCAATTTTTTCAACCAACAACAATTATTTTTGGTCCCGGAGCAGTTTCAGAAGTAACCAAACTTGCTGCAGGACTAGGGAAGAAAGCGCTTGTGATAACCAGTAACTTCTGGCTTAAGGAGAGGAAGGTTTTACAAAAGTTATCGAAGAATCTAGTGAAGAATAAAGTTCGGCACCTTTACTATCCAGCTGTCAGTCCTGAACCCAAGGCAAGATCGGTCAATAGTGCGGTTTCGCTTGCCCAATCAGAACATGTTGATCTTGTGATTGCAATTGGCGGGGGCTCTGTTCTTGATGTCGGGAAATCGATTGCGATTTTATTAAAGAATTTTGGGAGAGCTGAAAGGTACTTAGAACTAGACGGGTCTTATAAGATTAGGAATAAAGGAGTTCCCTTTATTGCAATTCCAACTACAACCGGAACAGGTTCTGAGGTTACAAAGAACGCCGTGTTATTTAATAATAAAACTAAAATGAAACGGAGTATCCGGTCTGAATTTATGTTCCCAACTTATGCAGTAATTGATCCAAAGTTAACAGTCTCTCTACCTCAAGACCTGACTGCTTTAACTGGAATAGATGCTTTTACTCATTTAATAGAAGGATACCTTTCAAAAAAATCAAATATCTTAACAGATGTTTTTTCAGTATACGGAATTAACCTGATAAAACATTCTCTTCCTAAAGCCTGCAAGGATAAAGCAAAAGATATCGATGTCCGTTCTAAACTTTCGTTAGCGTCACTTTTGGGAGGTTTCGCTCTCTCAAATTCAAGTATGGGAATATGCCACGGGCTTGCCGGGACACTCGGTAGTATAAAATCAATACCGCATTCTGCTGCAGTTGCTATATTGCTTCCACATGTGCTTGTGTTTATGCATGGGAAACTTGATAAAATAAAAATTCTCTCTAAAATATTAATGAAAAAAAGTGGTACAAAAAGTGAATTAAGGAACTGGTTCAGAACTTTTTATAAAAAGATAGGGTTAAACCATAAATTAGTAGATTTTGATATAAAACCTGAAGACTTAAAAAACATTGCTCAATCCGCATTAAAGACTAATTCCATTAAAGGTTCTCCTGTTTCCGTAAAGAAGATAGACCTGATTAATATTTTAAAGAAAGCTTTAGCTGAATGATTTATTATGAAAAGGCTTGTTAGAAATTTAAAATTCTTAATACAGGCACCTTTTAAAAATCTGTCAAGATTCATTTCAATTTTATTTAAAACAAACATCCAAACCGGACCTATCCTTGCAGCAGTTAGTTTAACCAGTACATGCCACACTCATTGTTTAATGTGCTGGTACCACTCTCCCTTAATGAAACAGGATGATGACTATAATAATTTCAACCTGGAACTTTCTTATAATGTGGTGAAACAACTGTTAATTGATTTAAAAGATATCGGAGTTAAACGCCTTTTTATTTCTGGTGAAGGCGAACCATTTAATCATCCGGATATTAAGAAAATTTTAAAGTTAATAAAACAGCTCAAGTTTGAATTCTTTATGATTACCAACATAACAAACCTGAGTCCAGAAAAAGCAGATCTTCTTTTTGATTCAGGGTTAATTGGTGCAGAGATAAGTACACATGCATCATCTTTTGAGACATATAAAAAGATTTATCCTGTTTTAAATGAGAAGTTCTTTGAACTCGGTAAAACCGGGCTGAAACGCTTGATTGAGTTGAGAAATAAATTTGGCTACCCAAGAATTGAACTTATCCATGCGATATGTAAACAGAATATAGATGATTTGGAAAACATTATTAAAGATGCAGTGAATTTTAATATAGATAAATTAACCTTAAAAAGGGGTTTGTTTAATTCCCAGCTTCGAAGCCAGCTTGAACCTGACCCGGAGCAATTTACAAAAGCATTTGATGTCCTAACCCGGTACAAAGATATAAAAATTAAAAATAACTTCGTTGAATTTGCATTATCCATCAAGTCAGACTCATTTGATAGTTTTAAAGAACAAGTTGAGATCGATACAATTCAAGGCGGAGGAGAAGTTGATAATTACCGGTTTTGTTACATCCCATACCTGACAACAAACATCCTTGCAGATGGCTTGGTTCTTTCATGTAATTATGACCCGTTTGCTGTGCGGGCAGGAAATATTAATTATAAATCATTTAAAGAAATATGGTTTTCACATAAATATCAAGCCTATCGAAAACAAAGAAAATGTCGTGCCTGCTTAGCTTTATCGACCTATCCATACATGAACGGGATAAGGAAAATCACAAAAATTACAAACAATTTTTAATATGAAAATATAAAAATGTTATTGACAAAACTGAAAAAAAATAGTATATTATAATATAGAATTAAGGAGAAGCACTATGAAAAAGACAATGTTATTATTTATGAGTCTAATATTTGTTCTAGCCCTTACTTCGTGTCATCATGTTATCAAAGGTGAAAAGATGCTAATGTCTAATGAGCAGGAGCTTAAGCTTGGAGCTCAAGTTCACAAGGAGATTTTAAAAGAGTTTAAGCTTTATAAAAATCCTCAGGTAAAAAGTTATGTTGTACGTGTTGGGAAGAAGATTGTTAGTAAATGTGACAGGAAGGATATTCCATATAAATTCTTTGTACTTGATACTGATATGGTAAATGCTTTTGCAGGACCTGGTGGATATGTTTATGTTACGACAGGAATGTTAATGTTTATGAAGAATGAAGCTGAGCTTGCTTGTATTTTAGGTCATGAAGTTGGTCATATTACCGAGCGTCATGCAGCCAAGAGAATGCGTGAAGTTATGGGATATAAAATTTTAGCGATTGGTTTAGCTGTCGGTGGTGTTGATATGGGTGTTGAGATACTTAGCCTTGGTATGAACCTGGCCTTAAATGGTTATTCCCAGAAGAATGAATATGAAGCAGACGAGAAAGGGATTCTCTATGCTAATAGAGCCGGATATAATCCGCATGCAATGCAGAATCTCTTTGTTCGGCTTGAACAGAAGTCAAAAAATAAAAATGAATATAATACATTTAATAGAATGCTTTCAAGTCATCCCCCGACAAGGTCGAGAATTAATAGGGCACATAAGATTCAAGAGAAACATAATATGATGGGACTAAATGCCCCCAAGTATTATGCAAAACAATATAGGCAGATTAAAAGTATAATTTCCAGGGACAGTGGAGGTCTTCGTAAGAACCCGAAGATAAAAAAGGGTAACCGAAAACCTGGTAGGAATAAAAAAAGATAAAGCGGGAAGCGTCCTTTCCTAAACCCAGGGAGAGGGCTATGAGATTTTCAACCAACAACCTCCTCATTCTTCAGGGGAGAGTAATTTCAAAACCGTTATTAATGTTAACTTCAAACAGGAAGAAGCTTCTTAAATTTCTTGTTAAGGTTCCCAACAAAGAATTAACGACCAAGAGTTTAATTCCGGGGTCATACGAAACCATTTCTGCATACTCCATAGGTTCCAGGGCAGAATTGTTTTATGAAGGGGTGAATAAGGGAAGAGATGTAATTATTTTGGGGAGGTTAGTTAATATCCGGTCCCGTCAAAAGATCTATACTGACCTTGGGATTGATTTAATTATAAGAACCCTTATCCAGAAAGAATCTTTATACCTGAAAGCTACACCGGTGAAACGGATTAAGATTAAGGAAAAGATATTTTCAATATTCCCTGACAAAGTATTTCCCGGTCAACCCCGGGATGAGATTTTGATTCTTAATCTCAGGAAGATCAGGGTATTAAATAATTACAGAAACGTAATAGAGTTAACCGGAAATATTTCTAAAAAAGATATTCGAATTTACAAGAACCGGATTTCGTTTGATATAAAAATCAAGCGAGACCAATTACTCTTTGATAAGAATCTGATAACTGATCATTCAAAGTTTGATATTATTAACGTCTCCTTTAAAAGAGTTGATGCCGAATCTGTTTTAAATTTTGAATTTGACCAGATTAAGATTAAGATAATTGGCAGGCTTTTTAAGAAGACCAGGTTAGCAATTGAATATGATAAAAAGAGAATTCAGAAACTTCTTAATGATTTCAAAAATGTCAGGAATAACGACAGTGCGGGATTTAAGAGAATAATGAATGATATAAAAAAGTTCGAGAAAACTCCGGTTATGAATTATTCTTTAAAAGTAAAAGCCAGACATTTAATAATTATTCGGGGAACATTCAAATGCGATAGGACAGAACATTCCCACGCACAAGCGTTAAGCCCGATATAGGTGTAGATGTCCAATGATCCATTATTTGCGGAGCCCAGAACCCTAGCAAAGCGCGTGGTTCCGGGTCATTGTCCCGCCCTTTTGGGTACGGGATTCCTTCACTACGTTCAGTCACGAGCAGAGCGCGGCAATCTGGGAGTTTGCTCCCTTTCCCATTTATGATTTATGATTGATAATTATTAATTGATAAACCGATTTGCATTATATATTAAAATGCTTTTGTTCAGAGCAATATTTCTTAGTAGAAACTTTTATATTATTTATTCAAAGACAAAGGAATTGTTTGCCAAGCAAAGTAGGGGTCGGACATTGTTTTATAAACAAATTTTTTATATTCAAATTTATATTTTAAAATTTATTATTTTTATTGTAGTCATTCGGGAGGATTAAATTCTTTTAATCAGGGTTTCCGGCCGGAAACCCCTACTGACCTTTCTCTTATCTTTTTGATATTTCAAATATGATTAATTTTAATATAAGAAATAAGATAACGGCACCCTATTGCCCAAGTCATAAGTCATAGGTCGGCACCCGATTTTATTTTATTAATTAAATTAGATATGTTTATAATTATTAAAAAGTTTGAACTTATTATCCTTTTTGATGATATAAAGTAATTACCATCAAAATAGCTATTGTATCCACAATTAATCTTTTTATAATCATATAAATATCCATAAACTTGTAATTGAATTATATCTTTTACATTAAATGTTAATGATAAACCATAAATAGGAACAATCCTATT
The DNA here is from genome assembly GCA_030630935.1 of Candidatus Mcinerneyibacteriota bacterium. Lineage (GTDB taxonomy): Bacteria > AUK180 > AUK180 > JAQVHJ01 > JAQVHJ01 > DAOVMD01. Next base: position 11,431 of record DAOVMD010000047.1, read on the forward strand.
TAATTTTACTTTTCCACCGACTATATTTGTTTCTGAAGACATTTCTGGCAAAAATATTTTTATAAAATTATTACTACAACCTAAATGTAATGAAAGATAAAAGCTCATTATTTTTAACATAACAAATTGATAATCTACCATAATCTGGTTATTGTTAAGTACTGCTTTAGGTACACACCAGCAATTAAAATCATCAATAATTTCTATATTTTTAAACAATAATTCTTGATAACTTAAATTAAGGTAATTCATATAGAATATTTTATTCAAAGGATATTTCAATATAAATCCTAACCTATTTTTATAATCCTGATATTTATTATCTTTATCCATTAAAATTGAATTGCTTTTAATTATTCCTAAAAATATATCTCTTCTATTTTTATTTGGTTTTTTAAATTCTAAATTATTATTACTTTTAGTTAAACTTAAACTTTTAAGATAATAATTTTCAAAAATAATTCCAATAAAGAAATTATCTAATAGAAAATCAGTTTTAGTTTTATTCTTATTATCAATATTATTATCCTAAAATCCCAAAAAATTATAACTATATAGTTTAAATAAGCAAAAATAGACGGAAAAAACGAAATAAAACAAAAAAAGGCTTGACTTTTGGTGAACCAATAGTTATAATATATATTATAACCATAAGGAGGTGAAATCTGTCTTTTGAACTAGA
>DAOVMD010000077.1 GCA_030630935.1 Candidatus Mcinerneyibacteriota bacterium
AAAGGATATTTGAAATGTTCAGTAGGGGCGACCGGCCGGGCGCCCTGACCATAAGAAATAAAACACCCATTCGATAAAATAATATGAAACAAAAGGATAAAAAGAAAAAAAAATATTATTTAAATATAACGAAAATTAAACTCCAACACAAAGGTGACGATGAGATCAAAAAAGATTTCCTACGATGATTCAGGGAAATTATAATTTGACAAACATGGTGTCTGGTGGTATAATATTAATATAAAGAGGTTTTTTATGAAGAAATCTATTCGTAAATTTTTTAGAATTATTATTTTCCTTTCTATTTTAGTTTTTGTTTATTTGTTTTTCTGTCCTCGCGTTAGGGTTGTTAAAGAACACCTGAGGTCTTATCCTGGAACCTACATGTTTATCAGTACAGAAATATTTTCCAAAATAAAAACCGAACTTGTTAGTGTAAAAGCAATTATTAAACATGATGGTAAAATTATTAAAAGTTATAAATTACGAAATTATAGTTGGGATAACAAGGTCCCGGCTTTTAAATCCACAAATAATTATTCATATTTTGAATTTGTTGAAGACAGCATATATTCAGATTTAGTACTTAGAGATATAGATGAAGCTGATATTATTTTTATCTATTATTTTAAACCAATGCTTATTCGAAGGGTTAAGCGAAAGATTAGAGTTGTTGGTCCGGAATCGACTAAGACCGTTGTACGGATAAAACACCTTTCAGTTGATGAGCCCTTAGCAGCAATACAGAAAATAAAACCATTATATAGTAAAGAGCTTTATTCCCCCTTGAAAAGGGTGCATTTAGATTCAATTTTTAGGCTTGAAAACCCTAAGGTTCAAGAAGATGAGCTGAGAATATTCCTGGATGAATATGGAAAGATTCAGGATGTTACTGAAATGATAAATGATAAGATTTCACAAAATCAAGTTCGTTGTTTCCAGTCTTTTGAAAAGATAGAAACAAGGATGAAGCAATTGAAAAAGGTTGTTTCGTTCCAGAAGAGATTTCTCCCTAATATGAAAACGGATTTACCATTATGTGAAATAGATTATTATTTTGCGAAGAAGGAATACAAAAAAGCATATAAATTATTAAAGGCTCAAGATCTAAATAAGATGAAAGAACTAAAAAAGGGGTATAATTATCATAATTATGCTTATCTCTGTTATATTAATGAGGATTATCAAGGTTGTGCTTTTTATTTAGCGATAGGATTTGAACTCTATGGACCAGATGAATTAGCGGCTGAGCTTAAGTCAAATCCGGATAATCTCGACTTAATAAAATTCGGACTTTCACGGATTAATTATCCTAAGGAATACATGATTGAATTAAACCTAATCGATGATATCAATCCGGAGAACCTGGGACAATTTAAAGAAGACTATAATATAAGAAAAAAGTTGAGTATGCCATTAACAAAATGTTTTGATAAAGATAAAGCAATCCTTGCTGCTCGCGAAGAAAGTAAAAACATATTTGTTGTGATTAGAAATCCTGAAAGTAGACTTCAAAAATCGTTTTACTCTGATGAAAAAGAAAACATTTTAAAGTTTAATTTAATTCCTTTAATAATACTTAATGATAATGTAGAGTTTTGGAATGAATATCATATTGAGAATAGCGCACGTTATTTAATTCTTAATAATAACGGCGAGGAGCTGGATCGGATAGGAAGTACCAGGCATCCATCTATTGGAGAACATTATGATGTAACCCTGAATAAAATTTTAAATAAGAAACATAATTACAAGGAGTTTTCTAAAAGATATCAACAAGGTGAGCGGACCTCGGAACTATTTGAGGGGTTAATAGAGATTTTTCTCCGACGTGCTGATGTTAAAAATGCTGTTAAATTTTCCCAGGAAATGTTTCAAAGATATCCCGAACTTCCTGAATCACAGATTTGTTTTGCGTTTACCCAAAGGTTTCTAATGTATAACGAGTGGAGAGACAGTCGGGATCCTCGTGTATTTGAAAAGAGAAAAATGATTTGGAAAATTTTTACATTAAACTATCATAAATTGAATAGAGATAGTTTCTTTTATAAAGAAGGAGCTTATCTTGCTTATCGGGCTTATGAATATTATGGAGATGCTGAGAATTTAAAAGCTATATTAAAAGAAGATATTGAATTTAATAAACCAAGATATTGTTATGTTTGGACAAACACCGGAGACATAGACTCATTATTAAAACACCAGGGTGAATTGGGGGATGGTTTTTATTATTGTCCCAGAAATTACTATATATGGTTAGAAAAAATAAAGGACAAGGATAATGCAAAGGACCTGGTAATTGGGTTAGCAGATTTTCTGAACAATTGCCGAAATAAAAAATTATGGGATTGGGAAAATGAATATGCTCCCAAACCTGGAGATAAGGCTGGATTCATTGATGAAATCTCAGGAAAAGAAGTTTGTTTAGGTGAAAAGGATGGGATTCTATGTTTTATTTTACCTAATTTAGAAAATTATCACCTTAAAGAATTAATCGTCCCCGTCAATAGTTTTCACGACATCACTTTAATACCGGATGAATAAAAAAAGATAATTATATTTTAACAATTAACAAAAGTCCAAGAAGAACTTCCATTATTATTAGAATCATAAATCCTTTATTTAGAAAGTTCTGTAAGAAATCAATTTATGCTTATGACCAATATCAGATTACTCTGAAGAATTGAAGGAAATCAATCTATTCAAAAGATATTATTCCTATATTACAAAGCAATTTATTGCATATATATCTCGTAGGCCATGTCTTTAGACATGGTTCAACCAATCCCCAAATATCATAGGAATTTATTCCTAATATGGATGGCTCATGCAACTCTGTTGCTTGAGCAGAAAACAGATATCAGAGAACTGAGAACAGAATAACAATCGACTATTCTTCAATCCTCATAATCTTTTTCTATAAAACAACGGTTCTCTATTCTCTGATATCTACTCTCTATAAGGTTAACAAAGTTAACCGTAATGGGACTGAAGTCCCTAAGAGTTGTGTGTACATGATACCCGGGTTTGATTGCCGCGTCGCATCGCTTCTCGCAATGACATTACCTGGGCTGTGCAGGTTTACCCTACGTGGTAACCTGCCTACGAAATATAAAAGGAATAAATTCCTTTTGTTTTGGAGAGAGAAAAAATGGAGAAACTTCAAGGATATTATAATTTGACATTTTAAAATTAATGTAGTATAATATAATAGTAAACCAGGGGAAATTATGAACGAAATAATGGAAGAGGAAAAGACAACAACAAAGAAGAAAATCAATTGGAAAAGATTTTGGTTTTGGTTAATATTTTTAATTGTTATTTCATTACTTTTAATTATTTATATCCCGAACAGGATTTATTCAAGAAGGAAGGCAGTCCTTTCAAGTTGTTCCGGTAACTTGAGAAATCTTGGAATCATAATTACAAACTACTCGACTGACCATAAAGGACATTATCCACAGAACCTGGAAGTGTTAGTTGAGCAAAAATACATTCTTGAACTTCCGGTTTGTCCGGTTTCCGGGAAATCCTATTTATATTATTCTGATGGTTGGAATTCAACTGATTTTATAGTTTCATGCCCAAATCCGCAAGAGCATGTCGGGTCACAAGGACCAAAGAGCGTTACTCGTTTACTATATTATGCAAGTGGTCGCGGAGTTTCTGGAGGATATACTCCAAGTTATGTTGATAGTTTCTATAATTTAGGAACTATTATTAAGATTTATTCAATGACTCATGGGGGGCATTACCCACAACATCTTAGAGTTTTAAAAGATATGAAATATATTGAAGAAATCCCCACCTGTTCTAAAACAAAGAAGCCGCTTATTTATCAAATAAACGGTTGGGATGACGATGATTTCACTATCTGGTGTCCCAATCCTGAAAAGCATAATTATTATGGATCTAAAAGTAAATTAAAATCATTATATTATCATAAAGGAGAAGGTATTATAGAGGTAGAAAAGTGAAAAACAATTTAATTTTATCATGATCAAGAAATAAATCAAAATATTTCCCTGACTTTGATTACACCTTAAATATCCTTGCTTTATTTTTGGATTTATGTTATAATTATATTGTTCTGTATTAAGAACGAATGTTTTATTAATAAAACGAATGGTTTGAAAGAGGTGAAAAGTGAGTTGGTTTGAATTGAACTTAAAGTGGAAGGTTTTGGGGTTTCTTGCAGGGAATCCGGGGCAATCTTTCTATGTATCACAGTTAGCAAAGGAGATTGAATCCGGGAAGGGAATGGTGAGTGTAGTTCTTCGAGAATTAGAGAAAGAAGGAGTTTTATCCCGGAAGTCCTATGGTAATTCCAAGTTTTATACCTTGAAGGATAATTACATGACCCGTGAATTAAAGAGATTTTATTTCATCACCAAAGTTTGGGATTTTGATTTACCTGGTTATTTCCTTCGTCAGGATGATTGCATTGAATTTATTGTTATATATGGCAGTCATTCTTCCGGAACCCAAACGGCAGATAGCGACCTTGATCTTTTAATTATTACCTCATCTCCCCGTGGTTTTAAAATAACAAAATTAGAGAAAGTCCTTAATAAGAAGGTTAATATTACGAAACAAAGCCTTGGTGATTGGCTTCGATTAAAAAGAAAGAAAGAGCCATTTTATCAGTCCACCAAAGTAAATCACCGGGTTATCTATGGAAGTGAATTACCATGAATTTAAAAGATTGTCTTCGCGAAGGTTTGTTAAGAAAATTTACCTTTCCTGAAAATACATTCAGAAAAGAACTTGAAAACTCAAAACATCATCTTAATAATGCAAAGAAATGTCTGGACAATGATATGTTTGATCTTGCTATTGTCTCTATTTATACTTCAATGTTTCATGCTTCAAGGTCGATATTATACCGGGATAATTTTAAAGAGAGAAGTCACATCTGTTTAAAGATTTATCTAGATGAGAAATATCCATCTCTAAAAGAACATTTGATTATCTTTAATGCTTATAGAAAAAATCGTCATAATATGCTTTATGGCTTGGATATATCTGCGAAGAAAGAAGATATTATTGAAGGGTTAAATGTATCCGAAGAATATTTAATTAAAGTTAAAAGTCTTTTGAGAGAAATTGTGTAAATGTTTTACCATGTTCCCAAGGATATTATAATTTGACATTTTAAGGTTATTGTAGTATAATATATTAGTAAAAGTAAGGATAAAAATGAATAATATCAGGGAAGAGGAAAAGACTCCACAGAAGAAGAAATTCAACTGGAAAAGATTTTGGTTTTGGTTAATATTTTTGATTGTTATTTCCTTGGTTATAATTATTGTTATTCAGAACATGATTTATGCAAGAAGGAAGGCTCTTCTTTCAAGTTGTTCCGGGAACTTAAGAAACCTTGGAATTATAATTACAAATTACTCGACTGACCATAAAGGTCATTATCCCCAGAACCTGGAGGTGATAGAAACCCTCGGTTATATCGAGAAGCTTCCGGTTTGTCCGGTTTCCGGGAAATCCTATTTATATTATTCTGATGGTTGGAATTCAACTGATTTTATAGCTTCATGCCCAAATCCGCAAGAGCATGTCGGATCACAAGGACCAAAGAGCGTTACTTCTTCACTATACTATGCAAGTGGTCGTGGAGTTATAGCAGTAGCAAATCCTCCTCCAAGCTGTGGAGATAATTTGAGGGATTTAAAAAGAATTATTATTATCTATTCAATAAATCACAAAGGTCACTATCCACAAAATCTTCAAGTTTTAAAAGACTTAGGTAACATTGAAAAACCTCCAGCCTGTCCCGAAACAAATAAATCATACATATATCAAATAAATGGTTGGGACGACGATGACTTTACTATCTGGTGTCCCAATCCTGAAAAGCATTCTCGTTATGAGTCTGGCAAAAAACTAAAATCATTATATTATCATAAAGGAGAAGGAATAATAAAGGAGAAGGAATAATAAAGGTGGAAAAATGAAAAAACTCATCTTAATCACTCTTTTAATTCTACTCCTCTTCCCTGTTGTGAATTGTGAGACATCGGATAATGAAATAAATGTTATTGAGAGTGAGAAAGGGACAAAAGCAACTTGTAAAATTTCAGGCCATATAAAAAATGAATTTGATATTCCTGTTAAAAATGTTTATATAGAAATAAAGGGTGATACAGATTCAAGTGCAATTACTGATAGCAATGGTTATTATGAGTTTTCCTCTTTAAATACAGGGGCGACATATATAATAACACCAATTGTTTTAATTCCTCTTTGTCCGGGATGTGAATATTATATTTACTTACCAGAAAATAGAATAATTAAAAATATTTCAGAAAATAGAAAACAAGATTTTGTTGCAATAAAAAAGATGACTTATTCATCTAATTTAGAAAACATTAAGGTTTATCCAAATCCATACGTTAAAAACAAGTATAAAAACTATATAACTTTCGAACCCCTTACACAAAAGTCCAAAATTGAAATTTTTACTTTAGATTCAAAAAAGATCTTAGAAGTTTATTTTAATAACTCACAATTTAAATGGAACGTTGAAAACGCTATCCCAAGAATCTCATCTGGAATATATATCTATGTCATTACAAATGTCTACGGGCATAAAAAAATAGGAAAGATAGCTATTATCAAATAACGAATGAATAGAGTGCTGATCCACGAGTACTATATAGAGGCTGTCCGACAACTTGTGTTAATTTTTTTTGTTTTTTTTAGTTCTCGTAAGTTTTTTAATAGGGAACCCTACGTGCGGTGCCATGCATCGTACCTGGTGCATGGGTTTCTTACTCTTCAGTTCTCCCGATGAGAAAATCCCCGACAAATCGGGGTAAACTCAATCTCCTCTCTCCGTTCGTCGACCTGCTAAAGAAATATGTTTTCTTTTTATTATTTTCATACTAGCCCTAAACGGCTAGCTGTTTTCAATCGTCTCCTAGGGGTAAACCCCTAGGCTATGAATCATTTTCATAAAAGCCATAAATAGCTCTCAAAAACACTTGATTCAAAACATAAAATCTTTTTTATATTATCCTTTACAAGTCTCGTAAAAGTCCCTGTCAATTTTTGTCTTTGGTCTTCATTTTATACTTTATTTTTGTTATTTCACCAACCTTTTTGGAGATGAGCTATTTTTATTTTATTTATTTTATTTTTTAAGTTCTCGTTAGTTCTCGTCAGTTCCCTGTCAATATGTTTTTTTTGCATTCAATCGAATCATTAAGCATCAATGTCTCTAAACAAAAGTAATATTATAATTAAAGCAAAAACATTATTTATTCTTCATTGTTACATACAGAGCGAAGCGAAACTATTTAGAAATACTGTGTTGCAGTGAATAAAAAAGTTCTACCCAAGCACGGGATATCTATCCTTAAGTCATCGGTACCATATCCCGGGTAACTATATTTTTCATTAGAGATATTTTTCAGATTGCAGCTGAAAACAGTTTCGTTTTTAGAAAAGAGCTTTAATCCCTGTGTAGATATTGTTAAATTATGAATTATATATGAATCGAGACTATAATCAGGTATAGCAATTTGAGTTCCGGATGCTTCCTTTGGAGAAATTATTTCACCGACATAGTGTGTCTCCAAATTTAAATTTAATTTATTAAAGAAAAGGTAATTAATTCCCAGATTAGATGTATTTTTAGGAACGAGTGATGTCTCTTCTCCTGTTGAATCATCAGTTGTATCCTGATATGAAGTATTAAGGTAAGAAGAAAAATTTCCAAAACTTAATTTAATTTCACCTTCAGCACCATTAGATGTAAAGCTTCCGATATTATTCATTTTATTAGTTTCGTCATATCCAATAAAGCTATCAATTGTATTCTTGAAGAGATTAAATGTAATAAGTATATTTTTTATTGGCTTTACTCCCAATGCAAATTCTCTAGTTATTGCAGTTTGCGGTTCAAGCAATGAATTGCCTTGTGTACCTCCCGGTCTGCTTGGCTGATCAAATAATTGTCTTGGGGTTGGCGGTTTGAAAGATGTCCCATATAACAGTTTCATATAGAAGTTAGTCGAGAATTCATAAACTCCTGCAAGCCTATAATTATGAACATTACCATAAATATTATGATTGTCAAATCTGTATCCTACTGTGAGCCCAAGTTTTTCTGTTGGATAAAAAAGATCTTGAAGATAAATCCCTATATTTGTAAATGTTTTTTTACCAAATGGCTGGGCTGTTATAGGAAGGCCATATAGCCTTTGTACCAATTCTTGTGCTAACATTTCGTCACCCGCCTTAACAGGAAGTCCATAAGCGTTATCTATTTTAAATACTGCCCAATTATTTTGTAGTTGGTGTTTATCTTGTGTGTAGTCGATACCTGTAGTAATGTGGTTTTTATGAAGATTATAAGTTCCTTCCAAATTAATATCCATACCACTATAATTTAATTCTCTTCTAATCCAATATTTATCAGAATTTACCTCAAGACGGTCTTTATCAGTTGGCCCGCCTTGAGAAAAAGCAATCGACGTTTTTATAGTATTTTTTTTAATAAATTTTAGATATTCAGCTTTAATAAACCAATTCATTGAATTTATACGGTTTGAATGGGTTAATACTCCCCAATCAGAAAACTCTGCATAGTTATCTTGATACTGGAAATTACTGATTAATGAAAACCCTTTATAATTTAACCTGCCATAAAAACTTGATGGCTTCATTATATCTTCTTCACTAGTTTCAAACTTTCCTTTTGGGAGGTCACTTACAAGATCGTCTGACATAACATTAGTGTCCGGAATAGAAAGGCCATTTTTATCTTGATTGAAATGAGAAATGGCAAGTGTAAGATCAAAATCATTGGATTTCTTCATAATACACATATCTAAATTATAGGTATCTCTATTTCCATAGGCAAGTGCGATAGAATTTTGGTTCTCTTTTTTTGTAATAATATTAATAACTCCAAGATAAGCATTCGCTCCATATAAAGAAGATGCCGGGCCACGAATGATTTCAATTCTTTCTACTGCGCAAATAGGAATTAGGGAATAATCAATAATATTACCGGTACTAAATCTAAGAGAAATGGGCTGCCCATCGATCATTATCTTTAGATTCTGATTCCAGGCACGCACAGCATTAAATCCCCTAATAGTAATACTTGGATTTATTAAATCTCTCCAAACATAAAAACCCATAATTGACTCCATTGCATCTGCTAATGTATGGTATCCTCTTCTTCTTATCTGGTCAGCAGTTATTACGGTAACAATAGACGGAGCTTCAGCAAGTGTTTGAGGTTTTTTTGCAGCAACAGTTATCAATTCATCTTCTGAAAAAAGATCTATTTCAGTTATGGCTTCGTCAGAAACCGCTTGTGGTACCAGAGTAGCAGTGAATAAAACAACGAGTATTATTGTTCGAATTATTATTTTCATAATGACCTCCTTATTGCTTGCCATGTAATTGCCTTCCTTTAATGATGATTATTTATAAAAATTCCTTCATCATGGCCTGGATGCTTATTATATTTTTCAAAGTTCTTTAATACTTAACTTCTAATAATATTATATACCAATTTAACCAAAAAGTCAATAAAGGTTTTTAAATTTTGGGGGACGGTCCTCCCATTTTGTCCCAGAATTATGTTTACTTCAGATCATAAATTGTCATTGCACATCAAAGCGAAGCAAGCTCTAGCTTGCATCTGTCCTCGCAGAGATCGCGGCAATCTACCATGCCTACGAAATAGAAAAGGAATCAATTCCTTTCAACTTAGATTATTAGATGACTCAAAATTAATATAATAAAAAATGGTAAAACTCCTGTCACTGAATTAGTTTGACAAATCTCAATAAATATTGTATAATGCTATCAAATTAACATCAAGAATTTGGGTAAGTTTTTTATCCCGGTCGAGAATAAATGAAGCAAATAAGATACTTGAATTATCTTAAACACCGATTCTTGCAAGGCGAAATAGCGACATAGTCTTTCATTAAAATACCCCAATATCTATTTTTAACCTAATTACTGTAAATCCTGTAATATAGGGAATATAGCACTTACACTCCATTCGTTACCTAACGATAAA
>DAOVMD010000312.1 GCA_030630935.1 Candidatus Mcinerneyibacteriota bacterium
ATTATAACATATTTATGACTAAAAACAAAGTAGAAAAATTTTGATTTTAGGGAATTATATTATGACACAGTCTCATTGCGAGGCGACGCGACGCGGCAATCTGGGAGCAAACTCCCTCTTGAGATTGAGACTAAGTATTGTAAACATATAGTACAGTCTCGATCTGATATCTCGGTCTTGACACTGTTGTTTGCGAGAGCAAACAATGGGGATTGCCGCGGTCGTTTCACTCCCTCGCAATGACAAATAGCGTTTGCAGATTAAAAAACGATAGAATAATCGGTTTATCAATTAACAATTATCAATCATAAATCATAAATGTGAAGCGAAGCGAAACTATAAGATTGCCACGCCCTCTGCGAGTTCTCGCAATGACATTACCATGACTGTACGATAAAACAAAACATTTAATTTTACCAACCTTCAACTGTTCTTGATACGATGTCTCTTGACAGGCCTTTAACTATCTCAGAAATTGCTTCTTCCTTTGAGTAAAACACACCAGATCTTGCAATGGTTTCCTGACTGAGATATTGTCTTACAATATAATTTTCATTTCGAGATAAGTTTCCTGACCAGATCTTTTTTGATTTTTTAATATCCCAAAATTCAATATATATTTTCACAAAAATCCTATATTCTTTTACAGTTTTATCTTCATAGAATGAGACCGGGACCTGTCGGAATTCAATTACTTCTCCTTTAAATTCAGAGTCTGCTTTATCTTTTGAGACTTTTTTCAATGTTCCATCCAGGTTCAATTCATTAATCAATTCATTTGTCAAATTACTTCCAATTCCGAATTGTATTGTATTATTTTTGAATACGGGCACATAAGTAGTTTTCAAGTGTTCCGGCATATTTGGGAGGAATTGATAACCACAACCTGACAATAATATAATGATTAAAATTAAAGAAATATTTCGTAGTTTCAAATGCAGCTCTCCTTGTTATTTTACAACTATACTGATTATTTTTTTAGGAATAACTATTATTTTTCTTATCTCTTTACCTTCAGTATATTTCTTAACTTTTTCATCCTTAAAGCAAATTACCTTAAGTTCATTCTCATTGATATCGGGATCAACTTGCAGTTTTGCCCTAACCTTGCCATTGATCTGAACTACGACATTAATAGTTTCAGTAGTAATAAAAGTTGGATCAAAGGTCTCCCATTCGGTATCAAAAATACTTGGTTTGTGTCCAAGCATCTCCCATAATTCCTCGGAGAGATGCGGAACAATAGGTGCGAGGAGTTTTGCGAGAATTTCAAGTGCTTTTTTAGGTATTGCTGTTTCATTTTCAAGATGTTTATAAATGAAATTCACAAATATTCTGATAAAAGCAATTGCGGTATTGAAATGTATTTTATTAAAATCCCTGGTAACATCTCTAATCGTTTTATGAGACCAGTACAGATATTCCTTATCCATATCAATATCCTTCACCTCGAACTCCTTATATAACCTCCAAACTCTATTAATGAATCTTCTTGAGCTTTCGACGAGGTCTTCAGTCCACTCCATATCATCTTCGGGTGGAGCGGCAGAAAGGATTGTGAATCGTGCGGTATCAGCACCTGATGCTTCTACAAACGGACCAACCGGAACTGCATTATACTTTGATTTTGACATTTTATATAATTTTCCATCTTTCGTACTTCTGCTTGTGACCATGCCCTGTAAGAATAATCGATCAGCAAATTCTGAGAAATTAACTAATCCAATATCCTCAAAGAACTTTGTGAAGAACCTTGAATATAGCAGGTGACCAGTTGCGTGTTCAACACCGCCAATATAGAAATCAATTGGCAGCCACTTATTAATTTTTTCGTTTGAAAATATCTCCTCAGTATTTGTTGGATCTGCATATCGTAAAAAGTACCATGATGAATCCACAAAGGTATCCATTGTATCAGGATCTCTGTGAGCAGAGCCGCCGCAAGCAGGACAAGTCACGTTTATAAAGTTTTCGTCTGCCCCTAATGGAGACGTTCCCTTTGGCACAAAATCTATATTCTCTGAACTGGGAAGTAATACTGGAAGTTCAGCTTCAGGAATCGGAATCACTCCGCAAGTTTCACAATAAATAATAGGAATCGGGCAACCCCAATATCTTTGTCTGCTAATTGACCAATCCCTGATTCTATAATTTATATCAAAGTCACCTACACCCTGTTCTTTACAGAATTGGATGATCTCTTTAATAGACTCTTTTGAATTCTTACCGTTAAATTTTTCTGAATTGATCATTACTCCAGGTTCAACATACGCTTCTGTCATCTCATCAGCTTTCAATTGTTCTCCGGGAGGATTGATGACAACTTTTATTGGAATATTGTATTTCTTGGAAAATTCGAAATCTCTCTGATCATGTGCGGGAACTCCCATTACAATCCCTGTTCCATATTGAGAAAGTACATAATCAGCAACCCAAAGTTGAACTTTTTCACCGCTTAAAGGATTTATTGCATCAATACCTGTGTAGACACCGTCCTTCTCTTTACCAACTGCGGTTCGTTCAATCTCTGTCTTCATCTTTGCAGAATTTATATAATTTTCTATCTTATCTTTAAATTTACTCTCGGGTAGAATTTTCTCAATTAATACTGGATTCTCCGGAGCAATTGCCATAAAGGTTACACCGAACAGAGTATCCGGTCGTGTAGTATATACAGAAATCTTTCCTCCTATACTTAAATCAAAATCGATATTTGCTCCTTCTGAGAAGCCAATCCAATTCCTCTGCATGGTTTTAACCCGAGCTGGCCAATCTTTCATAATATCAATATCTTTAAGTAAGCGATCTGCATAGGCGGTTATTTTAAAATACCATTGCTCCAATTCCTTCTTATCTATTTTAGTGTCACATCTATAGCATGCATCATCTTCAACCTGTTCATTTGCAAGAACCGTCTGACATTTTGGACACCAATTTACTAAAGCTCTTTTTTTATAGGCAAAGCCTTTTTTAAATAATTGAATAAAAATCCATTGGGTCCATTTATAATACTCAGGTTGGCAAGTAATAACTGCCCTATCCCAATCGTAAGATAAACCTAATAATCGAAACGTTGCACGAGATAATTTAATATTTTCAAATGTCCATTTTGAAGGGTCAACACCTCTCTCAATTGCTGCGTTCTCAGCAGGTAAACCAAACCCGTCAAAGCCCATAGGATGAAGAACCTGAAAGCCCTGCATCTTTTTTAATCTTGAAATAATATCTCCTATAACATAATTCTTTAAATGCCCGATATGTAAATCTCCTGATGGATATGGGAACATTTCTAAAACATAAAATTTGTTCTCTGGATCTTCCACTGTCTTATTTGATTGATTCCTTTCCCAATAACTTCGCCATTTCTTCTCAACTTCAGTAATTTGATAACTATCCATTAAATAGGTCTCCTAATAAAATTTTAAGTTTTTATTATAACATTTTATCTAATTGATTTCAAGTATTTTTAATGTTAAAATTCAAAAGTTAAAGTGTTAAAGTGTTCAACAGTTAAAGAGTTAATAAACCGTTCAAGAGTACGGGAGTTGAGATAGTTCAATAGTTTAAGTGTTAAAAACAAGTTCAAGTGTGCAAAAGTTTTAATAGTTGAATTTTTCAAATGTTAAAAAAAAGTTCAAATGTGTATGAGTTAGGATAGTTCAATGGTTAAAATGTTAAACAATTATAGAGTGTACAACCAGCGCATTTGCGCTCTGTTCTCAGCTATCTGCTCTCTATTCTCTGCTATCAGCTCTCTGTTCAAGCAACAGAGTTGCTTGAACAGTGGGTGTCCCATTAATCACTCATTACGAAAGAAAGCAAAACATAAAACAAAAAAATGTATCCCTTCGAAGACCAAAGCATTATATCCCAAACAAAGTAGGGGAAAAGTTTCCTCTCGGAAACTTCAGTTCTAGTAAGAAGTAAGAGTTAGCTCCCCTGACCGTTGATTTTTTTATCTCAAACGTCTCTTACTCGAACTCTTACTGAATCATTAAATTAATATTTTGTAGTTATTTATGCCGCACACATATTCAAATATTATAATTCATTTTATTTTATCCTTAGGACTAAAGTCTTCAGGTTTACACGCCGTACCTACAGCATGGCAAGTTGCTTGGATATCTCTACCCCGCAATAAATTGCGGGGCTATTATCCTTAGTCCCTACGGGACTATGTGGAACAAATCCGTTCTCAGTTCTCTGTTATCTGTTTTTTTAACAGAGTTAACCAAATATGCCATTTATGGCTACTATGAAAAAGATTCATAGCCTGGGGGTTTACCCCTAGGAAAGATTCGCAAATCAAATAGCCGTTTAGGGCTATTATGAAAACAATAAAAAAA
>DAOVMD010000214.1 GCA_030630935.1 Candidatus Mcinerneyibacteriota bacterium
TCACTGAAATTCATTTGACAACCGTAGGTCTTTATGTAAATTTTCTTAATTGCGAGTTGTACTTTCATCACTTCTTCATTAATTCTTTACATTTCTTCAATGCATATTTACCCATCGCTGAATCCGGAGATAATTCAATTATCTTCCTGTAATATCTTCTTGCATTTCTTTTATCACCTCGATCAACAAAGTACTCTGCTAAATCTAATAAAATTTCAATCTCTGAACTACCAGGAAAACGAATTAATTTCTCAGCATATTCAATAGCTTTTTTATCGTGATTGATGTCTTTTGCATATTTAAATAGGTCCCTGTAAATCGTAAGTTTATAATCCGGGTTCTCAATAACAAATTCCTCACCGGCTTGAAAAACTTCATTAATCTTCCCTTCCCTCTTCAAAATCTCCATCTTATTTAAAATACTCAGTTCATTTACCACAGGTTCATCAGTAAATAGATTCATAACTTTAAGTTTTATTTGAATTAAAGTATTCCCAATAACTGGAATCTCAATTTTATCAGAGAAAATTGTTGCTGCCACAAAAAGTAAAAATAATAAAAACACAACCTTCATTAGTTGAGAGAAAAAATCTTTAACATTATAACTAACTTTTATTTTGGATTTCTTTGCAGGGAATGATTGAGTTTGAACATTGTTTGAAATTCTCTGTTTTGGTCGACTTCGAGTGATTGTTGATTCTGAATCAATTAGTTTCTCCTCCCTATTCAATTCTTCAATAACTTCTTCAATACTTTGAAACCTGTCCTCAGGATAAAGTGTTATTAACTTCATTGCAACCTGCCCTAAACGATATGGAATGAATGGATTCTTGGTGATAGGGTCAACAGGTGGTTCGCGTAATTTCTTTTTCATAAGCTCTTTCTTCGTTGGAGCATAATATGGAAGCTCACCTGTCAGGAGTTCGTATAAAACTATACCAAGTGAATAGAGATCGGTACGCTTATCAATTGCTTCACCTCTTAACTGTTCAGGTGCCATGTATTCAACTGTCCCAACTAATAACCTCTTTGTTAGCTCTACCTTACCCTCAATCTTTCCAATTCCAAAGTCTGTAATCTTTATCTGACCTTCCTTAGTCTGAAGAATATTATTTGCCTTAATATCAAGATGCAGAATTCCCTGATCATGAATATATCTAATCGCTTCACAAATCTCTCTGAATAAAATTAGGATCTCTTTCCCCGTAAGATTACCACGCTTAATAGTATCCTTCAATGTGTTACCATCGATATGCTCCATTGCAAAATAATGATGATTACCATATTGATTAATATCAAAAATCTTAACAATATATTTATGATTCAACTTTGCCATCGCTTCTGCTTCTGTATAAAACATATCTACAATGCGCTTATCCTTTGCGTGTACAGGGAGCAAAACCTTTAATGCAACATTCCTATTTAAAACTATATGGCGGGCAATGTAAACTATTGCCATACCACCTTGACCTAATTTACCAAATATTTCATATCGATCAAATTTATACTTCTTCCCGGTCATTATTTAATCTTACCCTCGCGCCGCATAATAACAATCGCTTTATAAGCAAGTTTACCTTCTGTGTATTTTGGATAATAATGCCTAACCAAAACATCATATTCTATTTTCGCACTCTTATACCAATGAATGGCCCTGTAATAATCGGCTAATGCTAAACGGGCTTCACGCCTAATCTCTGAACTCCCAGGAGTACTTTTTAGAAAAGCCTTCATTACTTTAACACCTGACTTGAGGTCGCCCTTTTTCTTATAAATATTAGCAAGGGTTCTGGAATATTTCAGTTTTTGGTCAATTTTTACGCCTGCCTTGGATATTAATTCATCTAACATTTTAATGGAGTCATTGTACATAGAAAGCTCAATATAACGGGCAAGTAACTCGTGTCGAGCCATATCTTTCCGGGTTTCCGATTGATTATCATCATTTAAAATTATAAAAATCTCTACCAGCTCAGGATCTGTTTCGATATAATAATCACGTAATTTATTATAAGACTGATTCCTGATCTCCTTATTAGCTTTTCTGTCATCATAAATCTCTCGAAGCTGCTTGACATAATCATCAAATCTCTCGTCTTCATAATATAAATTGGCTAATGCAAGCCTGACTTCATCAAATTCCTTACCCTTATATTTACCGGTTGAAATATCTGTAACATATAAGGCAATCTGTTCTCGAAGCTGCTTCTCTAATTTCCTGGTCCTGCCTTTGGAGAACATTCCGGAAACTACAAAAAATAAAATAACAACGATTACTGCAATTCCAATATACATTAATAATTTCTTGCTAATTGTTACACTTTCCTTCTTAATTTCTAAATCGGAAACAGGACCCTCTGAAACTGAATCAGAAGAAGGTTTTGACTCTTTATCCGAAGGAGGAGCAGTCTCTAATGCCTGGGTCTTCTCTTCATCTAACTTCCGCTGCTCGTCTATCTTCGTTAATAACTCCTTGTGTTTCTGTTCTTTTAGCTGCTTATCAATTACTGCTTGCTTCTGCTCTTCTTCCTTATGCTTAAGTAATTCTGCTTCTCGACGAGCTGATTCTTCCTGCTGAAGTTTAAATTGCTTCTTCTCCAACCGATCCTTATACTCAAGATAACAGTTTGCACAATAATAAATCCCTTCCAACTCCTCTACACAATCACTACAAAAATACTTCTTACAACCGGGACAAGGGTTCTTAAGTGCGTGACGTTTCGGATGAAATTCACAAAAATGCTCAGTAACATCTTCTGAAGTAGAGTCGGATTCCTTAACGGGTTCTCCGGGAAATTCTGTAACGTGCATGTCTAATGTCTCTTCACAATCCTTACAGAACGGTGAATCTCTTATTAATTTAATGCATTCCGAACATAACTCCTTACCACATCGTGAACATACTTCTGCGGCAACACGGGAAGGATGAACTTTACAAAATTTTACCTGACCGGCCTTGACTAAAGATAAGGCTTTCTTAACTTCTGTTAAAGTTGGACGATGACTCGAATCAATGCTTATCATTGCTGAAATGAAATTACGCCACTTCTCTGGAATCTCCTCAATATAAGACTCTGATACACCAGCTGCTGCCTTAGGACCAAATTCAAAAAAGTTTTGAGGTTTAAAAGGAAGCTTACCCGTTAATATAAATGCTAACATTAAACCAAGTGAGTAAACATCCGATTTCTCTGTAAGTTTTTCTAATCCCAATACTTCTGGTGCTATGAAAACAATTCGCTTTGATGCTAATGAACTAGATAAAATTTTTAAAATATCTAAATTCGAAATATCAACAAAATTATCCTGGAAATAAATATCTAAATTCTGATTCATTTCTAAAAACGAAGTATTTAACAGCCCAAAGTAAATTTCTTTCTTATGAAAGTGTTGTAGAAAATCAACTACTTTAAGAAAAACTTTGATTAGAAGAGTTTCATTTTTTAATTTATCATAAAAATCTTGAAAACTTCGAATCTCCTTAACTGTCTCAACTAAATAAAAATATTTATCAAATTCTCCGAATTCCGAAATCACATTTAAAGGGATTGAAAGTGAATTTAATTGTTCAATACGATTTTTTATTAGGTTTATAAATTCTTCGTTTTTAGCAAAATCATCCTTGATAACCTTAATCCAAAAATATTTCCCAACTGAATTCTTCGCCAGGAGAAGATTGTAAAACCCGCAATCTTCGAGCTTTTTCACAATCTCATACTTATTATTTATCTGCATTATTAAATCCTTTTTTAATAGTATAATCTATTTTATATTATAACATATTAAATAAAAGTAGTCAAGAAAAATTAACTTGTGAAATGGACGTTTCCTTGTTTACTTAATATGGAATGCATCACCTGTTCAAGCAACGGAGTTGCTTGAGAATGGGACTGTTCTGTTTTTTTGCATTTTAACCCAGCAATGAATTGCTGGGCTACTATCACTTTATCCCTACGGGATAAAAAATAAAATCAAAATGGTCTTTTTTAATAATCTACGTATATTAATATTGAATTTTATTCATAAAAGTCAACCATTTACCGGTCTCCTTTTATCTTGCCAATAACCATCAATCATAAATCATAAATGTAAAAGGGAGCAAGCTCCCTTTTAAAAGGCGAAACTAGTTTCGCATTTTTATGCTTTACACTTGACAATATTTGATTTTTGTTTTATAATAGTTTTATGAAGCAGAAAAAATCAATTATCCAGCAAACTATTCGTATTTCTATAAAGGAAGGTGTTTTTTCTCAGATTTTCAAGACTATCGCAGGTCCTGAGAGTATTTTTATTACTAAGTTTGCAATTATTTTAGGAGCAACTCCATTTCATTTTGCAATTCTTTCCGCAATTGGTCATCTTTCTCAGGTCTTCAGGCCTTTAGGGGTGGTCATCTCAAATAAATTGCATTCACGAAAGAGTACTGTACTTCGAATAGTTGGACTTGGTCGAATTTTAGCTGTTTTCTTCGGAATGCTCCCATTCTTTCTACTCGGGAAATATACCATTGAAGCATTTTTAATTTTGTTCTTTGTGAGTAATTCAATTCAAGCTGTAGGTTCAAATGCTTGGATAGCCTGGATAGCTGATTTAATACCTTTAAAGATCAGGGGAAGGTTCTTTTCATGGCGAGTCCAATATTCTATGTTCTTCGGTTTAATAATAGGCTATGTAATTAGTATTTTCCTTGACCTTTTTAAAACAGATCCGGGAAACATTGCTCAGAATCTACAGACTGTTTTGGAAAGTACAAGGATTTTATCTCAGATTAATATCTTAATTGCTTTTGCTGGGATTTTCATTTTTGCAGCATTTATGGGGATCTGGAGTCTAAAGATTTTATCGAAACAACACGAAAGACCAAGAGATATAGAAACAGAAAAATTTAAGGATATTTTAATCACACCGTTAAAAGATAAGAATTTCCGAAAAGTTTTATTATATGGTTTCTGGTGGATGTTAACGCTTGGAATTGGAGCACCTTTCTGGGTGCCGTTTATGATGACAAAACTTGGAATGACCTTAGTCCAGGTTCAGATATATTTCACAATCAGAATAATGGCAACTTTACTTACATTACCTACCTGGGGAAGGATGATAGATAGATTCGGAAATAAAACTTCTATGCGTGTTGTAATTTTACTCGGTGGTATAACTCCGTTATTATGGTTATTTGCAAGTAAAACAATGTACTGGTTCATATTCCTTGAAGCGATTGGGTCAGGGATTGCATGGGCAGGCTCAGAGATAATCTCGAGGAATTTTATTCTCGCAATTGCTCCGCCAAATAGAAGACAGATCTATTCAGGAGTCTTCGGAGCATTCTCAGGGGTTGCAATTATGATTACAATGTTATTATCAGGAATTTTTATCCCAAGCTCAGCAGTCGAAATATTTAAATTCCACTTAGAACCGGAACAGATACTTTTCGGGATAACAGGAATCGCAAGATGGACGACTCAATTCTCATTAGGTTGGATTAATGAACCAAAATCTAAATCTTTAAGAGAAGTAACCTTCGAACTATTAGGTTGGGAGATACCTGAATTCTTAAAAAAGAAAACGAAATAATAACAGAGAGCATACAAGAACTTTTTTAATAAATGAAATACATGAAGGATATTTGAAATGTCATTGCGAGAAATGAACGAAGTGAATGACGCGGCAATCTCTTTGAAGCAAGGAACATAGATGGGATAATGAAAACATAATAAAAATATTTAACAGGGATTAATAGGATAAAAACAAAGAGCTCGCTTCGCTCAAACTTTTTTATTTGACAGAGAACTAACAAGAACTTAAGAGAACTTTTTAAAATAAATAAAAGAAAAAAAAATGACAGTGACTTTTACGAGACTTGTAAAGGATAAGAAAAAATTAAAAAATAAAAATTTAAATTTAACTCGCTTCGCTCAAACTTTTTTATTTGACAGAGAA
>DAOVMD010000022.1 GCA_030630935.1 Candidatus Mcinerneyibacteriota bacterium
AAATAAACAGGAACAAAAAATGGAAGAAAAAAGATTAACAATAAAGAAGATCTTAGATCTCACAGAACGGCATTTTAAGAAAAAAGGAATTACGAATGCCAGGTTAGAAGCAGAAGTTCTTTTATCACATTTAATGAAAAAAGAACGACTTGATTTATACATGAATTTTGATAAGGAATTAAATGATATCGAGATTGAGACATTTAGAGATTATGTAAAGAAGCGTTCGGACAGGATTCCGGTTGCCTATATCATAGGCAATAAAGAATTTTTCTCTCTCTCATTCAAGATAACAGAAGGTGTTTTAATTCCCCGGCCAGAGACAGAGCTTCTGGTTGAGGCCGCATTAGAAAAGATAAAATTGCGATTTGATAAGAAGCTTAAGGTTCTTGATATAGGAACCGGCTGCGGCAACATTGCAATCAGCATTGCAAAGAATAGTGAGATTGTAAGAGTTGAAGCATTCGATATCTCAAAAAGAGCACTTGAAATAGCAAGGGAGAACTCAAGATTTCATAGGGTTGATAAGAAAGTAAACTTCTTTCAATTTGATATAAACGGTGCTTTTTATGAATTACGGAAGAAGGTTGGGAAAGTAGATATTATTGTTTCCAACCCACCATATATAAAGAGTCCTGACATTAAAGGGCTCGAGCCTGAGATAACAAAATATGAACCTATTGATGCACTTGATGGTGGTGATGATGGAATGAATTATATTAAAAAAGTTATTAACATCGCCAATGGTTTTATTATGAACAAAGGCTGCTTAATTATGGAGATAGGCTGCGATCAGGCAGATAGCGCCAGGCAGCTTGCTGAGAAATATTTTAAGGTTGATTTCAAGAATGATCTCCAGGGTCATAAGAGAGTTTTGATAGGTTATAGGGAATAGATGGAGAAATATTCAATTTTCGGCGGGAAAATATTATCTGGTGAAGTCATCATAAGCGGCTCAAAAAACTCAAGCCTTGCGATTCTTCCAGCATGTTTACTAATAAAAGGGAAAGTAACATTACGAAATGTCCCCAATTTAAAAGATGTCAGATTTATGTTACAGGTAATTGAGTCATTAGGAGGGGAATTCACATTTGAAGATAATACAGTTGAAATTGATACTTCTTCTCTGAAAAGTTTTATCGCGTCCTATGAAATCGTTAAGCAAATGCGTGCATCAATTTATGTTCTTGCCCCGTTATTACACCGGTTTGGTGAAGCCAGGGTTTCTCTTCCCGGTGGTTGTGCAATTGGAAACAGACCCATTAACCTTCATATTAAAGGGTTAAAAGACTTGGGAGTAGAGTTTCAGCTGGAGCATGGTTATATTGAAGGAAGCGTGGATAAGATGAAGGGGCAGGAAATCTATCTTGATTTTCCATCTGTTGGAGCAACTTGCCAGTTAATTTTGGCGGGAGTCCTGGCTGAGGGAAAAACTATTATCCTGAATGCCGCAAAAGAACCTGAGATTGAAGATCTCTGTAACTTTCTTAATAAAGCAGGGGCTCAAATTGAAGGATTGGGAACAAACAGCATAAACATCACCGGGGTTGTATCATTGTCAGGATGTGAACATTCCATTATTCCTGACAGGATAGAAACCGGTAGCTTTACATTACTTGGTGCAGCAGTATGTGAAGACTTAGTAATAAAAAACATTATCCCTACACATATTGAAGCAGTTATTGATAAAATCAAAGAAACTGGAGTATCGATTACCCAAGAAAAGAACACGATTAGAATTAAAAGAACCGCCAGACCAAAAAATATTGATATTAAAACTCTCCCCTATCCTGCATTCCCTACTGATCTCCAAGCTCCGTTCATGTCTTTCCTTTCAACATCTGATGGATTCTCGATTATTCATGAGACTATTTTTGAAAATAGATTTCACCATGTCGCAGAATTAAACCGATTAGGTGCAGATATTAAAACAGAAGGTCAAACCGCATATATTAAAGGAGTTAAACAACTCTTTGGTGCCCAGATTATGGCTTCCGACTTAAGAGCAGGATTCAGCCTGGTTCTAGCCGGATTAATGGCGGATGATGAAACAATTATTAATAGAATTTATCATATTGATAGGGGATATGAAAACCTTGAGAATAAAATAAAAAAATTGGGCGGCGATATCAAGAGGATCAAATAATTAGGATGAGTAAGATAAAAGCACCGGCAAAAGTTAATTTATTTTTAAATGTTTCCGGAAAGGACGGAAAAGGATTTCATTTTATTGAAACCTTATTTCAGACCATTTCAATTTTTGATATTATAGAAATTGAGAAAACCTCTACTACAGAATCAGAACTATTTATAACCGGAACTTTTGCGGGATTATTGAAGAATACAGAAGATAACCTAATTCTTAAAGCAGTTAATCTGTTCTTTAAAGAGAACTCAATTCCCAAAACCGGTTTAAGAATACAATTGGAAAAGAATATACCGGTATCCGCAGGATTAGGCGGCGGGAGTTCAGATGCTGCTGCGGCACTTGTACTCCTGGATGAAATCTTCAAAACAAAGTTAACAAAAGAAGATTTTTATTCATTAGGTTCAAAGTTAGGAAGTGATATTAATTTCTTCTTTCAAGGCGGTTCCGCAATAGGATATGGAAGAGGAGAAAAACTCATCTCAACTAACCTTGATTTAGACGGGTATTTTATCATTTTATACCCTGATTTTGAGATATCTGCAAGATTTGCTTATGAAAATTTACAAAAAAAACTATTGACAAATAAAGAAAATAATTATATAATAATAAATTTACTAAAGAATATAAAAAAGAATAAGCTATTTGAAATTACGAAGAATGACTTACAGGATTTTTTAATTACGAAATATCCTTCATTAGAAAAATTAACAACTTTGCTGGAAACCGCGGGAGCCAACATTTCAATGGTCTCGGGAAGTGGATCTTGTGTTTTCGGGTATTTTAATGATTGCCCTGACATGGATATATTTAATAAACAAAGTGATTTAAATGTTTTTTTAGCAAGAAAATGTTGGGGTGTGGCCAAGCGGTAAGGCACGGGGTTTTGGACCCCGCATCCGTAGGTTCGAATCCTACCACCCCAGCCACGTTTTAAATACTATGAAAATATCAGCTATAATATTAGCTGCTGGTCTCGGAAAAAGGATGAAACAAGCCTATCCGAAAGTTTTATCAAAGCTGGCAGATAAGGAATTAATTATTTATGTTCTTGATGCGGTAACAAAGGTTGAAACAACTGAGGTTATTTTAGTTGTAGGTTATAAGGGTGAAGATGTAAAGGCTCTATTAACTCCGATGTTTCCGAAAGTAAAATTTGCAAATCAGCCTGAGCAGTTAGGCACAGGTCATGCTGTAATCTGTGCACGAGACCAGGTCTCGGATGGTATTACAGATATTTTAGTTCTTTGTGGAGATACCCCAATGATATCTTCCAATTCGCTTCAAGCTCTTTTTGATCTGCATAGTAAATCTAAAGCCGAGGCAACTATTTTAACTGCTGATCTTGATGACCCGACCGGATATGGTAGAATCATCAGGGGTTCCGCAGGAGATGTAGTTGGTATTACTGAGCAAGCAGATGCTTCTGATGAAGTGAAGAAGGTGAAGGAAATCAATTCAGGGATTTACCTTTTTAAAAGGAGTGCGTTATTAGATAACCTGAGCAAATTAAAGAGCGATAATAACCAGGGAGAATATTACCTGACAGATATTATTAAGATTCTCTTTAATGGTAAGAAAAAAATTGCCGGGTTAAAAATTAAAAATCCAGATGAAATAATCGGGATAAATACAATTGAACAATTAAGCTATTTAGAAAACTTAATTTCAGGAAAGTAAAATGGAGAAGACAAACATAAAAATTTTTTCAGGTTCAGCCAGTATTGGTCTTGCGGAGAAGATAAGTACTTATCTTCATCTTCCGTTAGGTAAAATTCAAACCGGGAAATTCGCTGATGGTGAGATTTCTATAAAGATTTGTGAAAATGTTAGAGGAACAGACGTTTATATCATTCAATCGACATCCCATGATGTGAATTATAATCTTATGGAACTTCTCATCATGATAGATGCTTTCAAGCGTGCATCTGCAACAAGGATTACAGCAGTTATTCCTTATTTTGGATATGCCAGGCAGGACAGGAAGGATCGGCCACGAGTTCCGATTACGGCAAAGTTAGTCGCAAACCTGCTCACGATTGCCGGGGCATCCCGAATTCTCACAATGGATCTGCATGCGGATCAAATTCAAGGATTCTTCGACATTCCAGTTGACCACCTTTTTGCAGCACCGATCTTCATTGAGTATTTAGAGAGAAACAGCGACGGAAAGGATTATGTCATTGTATCTCCTGATACGGGGTCTGTACCTCGAGCAAGAGGCCTTGCAAAACGGTTGAATGCAGGCTTGGCGATTGTTGATAAAAGAAGACCGCAGCCTAATATATCTGAAGTTGTAAATATTATCGGGGAAGTTTCCGGGAAAGATTTAATCATCTATGATGATATCATCGATACCGGAGGAACCCTGGTAAATGCTGCGGAGAAACTTAAAGAGAAAGGCGCAAGAAGCATCTGGGTATGCTGTACACATGCGATCCTTTCAAATAATGCTGAAGAAAAATTAAAGAATTCAACAATTGAAAAGGTAATATTCTCTGATACAATTGCACTTTCTAATGCCGCTGCAAAGCTTGAAGAAATGGTAATTTTATCTGTTAACGAATTACTTGGTGAAGCAATTTTACGAATACACAATAACGATTCTGTTAGCTCATTATTTGTCTAAAATTAGGAGGCAATAAAGATGGAAACTTATAAAATCACAGCTGTTTCAAGAGATGTCACGGGAAAAGGAGCCATGAGAAAGCTGCGTGCTCAGGGCTTAATTCCTTCCAACATCTATGGAACAGGCGAAGAAAACAAGATATTTTCTCTGAAAGAAAGAGATCTGGAAAGACTGATGAAAAAGGAATATGAAAACATTATTCTCGAAATTAAAATTGGAGATGTTGAACTCGCTGCAATTATTAAAGACCTTCAGGAAGACGTTGTAACCGGGAAACCTGTTCATGTTGACTTTCAGCATGTTCAAATGGGCAAGGCCCTTAAGCTCTCCATTCCTGTACACCTTGAGGGTAATTCAGAAGGTGCGAAGGAAGGTGGGATTGTTGAACATTTCCTGAGAAACATCAGCATAGAATGTTTACCAAAAGATATTCCGAGCGAGTTCTCAATTGACATTACGAACCTGGGAATAGGTGATTCAATTCATGTTGAGGACATTGAAATCCAAGAAGGTATAAGGATTCTTGATTCTAAGAAAACAGTTATCTGTTCAGTTGTACTTCCTGCGAAGATAGTAGAAGAAGTACCTGAAGAAGAAGAAGAACTGCTTGAAGGTGAAGAAGGTGCAGTGACACCTGAAGAAGGTAAGGTAGAAAAAGAATCAACTCCTGAAAAATGATAAAACTGGTTGTTGGTCTTGGTAACCCTGGTGATGAATACAAGTTCACCCGGCATAACTTAGGGTTTATGGTCATTGACAGATTAAAAAAGAAATCACGAAGACCCGTTACAAAAAGGGAATGTTATTCTCAAGTGTTTTCTGCTAATATCTGCAGAAACCGAATGCTCTTTATTAAACCATTGACTTATATGAACTTATCCGGAAAAGCGATAAGTTGTCTCTTCAGGAAACATGACTTACTCCCTGAAGAAATGCTAATAATAGTAGATGATATCGCCCTGCCTTTTGGTGAGGTCAGGATAAAAACCCGGGGAAGTTCAGGAGGGCACAATGGTCTTGAATCAATCATTGAACACATTGAAACAGAAAACTTCCCACGCTTACGAATGGGTATTCTCAACAATAACGTTGATGATATGGTTCAATTTGTTCTTTCAGAGTTTAATAAAAATGAGGAAAAACAACTCGAAGAACTAATTGATTATGCAGCAAGCTGTATAAAGAATATCGCGTGTAAAGGGATTCAATTTGCACAGAAATATTTTAACAAAAAAAATCTTTTTAAAGAAACCGAACAGATTTAGGAGGTGAAGATTTGAAAAAAGAAAAGTCCGGAAAATACTATGAAACCATGATTATCTGGGATGCAGCTCTTCAGAGTGAAGAACTGGATAAAGAGATAACAAAAGTTAAGAGTATAATTGAAAAAAGCGGAGGTGAATGTTTAAAGATAGATAACTGGGGAAAGCGAAGACTTGCTTATGAAATTAAGAAGAAAAAAGAAGGTGTCTATGTGGTAATAGACTTCAATGGAAAACCTGAAATCCTTACAGAGTTATTTGACCACTTTAAATTTGATAAAACCGTATTAAGACACATAGCTTTGCAGAAAAGCGCACCTGAAATTGAAAACGAAACAAATCCCGAAGAAACTGAATCTGAAGGTGACCCTATTTCTGCAGACGAGAATTAACCAATTTAGGAGGATTTAGATGTATACATTAAACAGAATATTCATGATTGGCAATTTAACCAGAGATCCTGAATTAAAATTCACTCAAGCCGGTACAGCGGTTACGAATTTTAGTATTGCTGTAAATCGAAGTTGGAAAAAGCAGAATGGTGAAAGGCAAGAGGAAACAACTTTTGTCAGGATTATTACATGGAGAAAACTTGCAGAAATCTGTAATGAATATTTGAAGAAAGGCTCTACTATCTTAGTTGAAGGGCGCTTATCTAATCGTTCATGGACAACACAAGACGGTCAGAAAAGAAGCACAATTGAAGTAATTGCAAATAATATTCAATTCATTAATATTCCCAGGCGAAACAAGGAAGAAGAACCACCTGCAGAAGATGCAATTGTGGATGAGACTTCCAATGACAATTCTGGAAATAATATTGAAAATGCTGAGTATAATGAATCAGATTCGAATGACGATGTTCCATTTTAAAATAAGGAGGTTTTAACCGATGGCATACGGAAAGAGAAAAAATTGTAGGTTCTGTATATCTAAAATCAGAGAGATTGATTTTAAAAACTTAGATCTTTACAGATCCTATATTACAGAACGCGGGAAAATTATACCCCGGCGGATTTCCGGAAATTGTGCATACCATCAAAGACAGCTAACAAAAGCTATCAAGCTAGCGAGAATGATGGCGTTAGTCCCGTTTAAAGCAGATTAATTTTTAATATCCGGAGGTGTAGATTGAAAGTAATTCTAAAGGACGATATTAAAGGTCTCGGCAAAAAGGGTGAAGTTGTAAAAGTTGCTGATGGTTATGGCAGAAATTATCTAATCCCAAAAGGTTTTGCTTTACAAATGAACAAGAAAAACATTAATGTTTATGAGCATGAAAAGAAGCAAGACGTAATTAGGGAGAAGAAAAGATTCCGGACCGCACAGGAATTATCAGAAAAAATTGGTGCTTTATCATTAACAATCAATGTTAAGGCGCATGATGATGAGAATTTATATGGTTCAATTACGGAAAAGGATATTGCAGACGCAATTAAGAAAGCCGGATTTGACATCAATAAACATCAAGTAGTAATGGATTCTCACATTAAGAAACTTGGTATTTATACCGTTCCTGTTAAGGTTTACAAAGACATCGAAGCAAAAATTAAAATTTGGGTTGTTAAAGAATAGTCTTAAACGCCAGAAGAAGATATGGTCAAGAAAACAGGTAAAAAGGTCAAGGAGACTGAACTAATTACCAGAACTCTGCCTCATAATATTGAGGCGGAAAAAGCTTGTTTAGCGGCGATTCTCCTTGATGATACGCCACCTACAATTTTTGATGAGGTATACTCTCAGATTAATATTGATTCATTTTATTATATTCCTCATCAAAAGATTTTTAAAGCGATTATATCTCTTCGAAAAAAGAGTTTGCCTTTAGATATTGTTCCATTAACTGATATTTTAAAGCATGACGATGTTTTCTCTGAAATTGGGGTTGAAGAGTATTTGATTGAACTCTTAAATTGTATTGCAACCCCTGCAAATTATTTATATTATACTAAGATTGTAAAGGATAAGTCAATCCTTTCTCATTTAATCAATGTATCAACTGAAATAATTCAAGAAGCTTATAATGAAGAAGAAGATGTTGTTGAGGTTCTTGATAATGCAGAGAGAAAGATCTTTGATATTTCACGTAAACGTACAGAATCCGCCTTTGTAAGTATAGAAGATGCTTTGCATGATGTATTTGAGCAGTTAGATACTATTCAAATGTTAACAGATAAGAAAATCCTTGGAATCCCGACGGGTTTTGATCATTTAGATAAACTCCTATCGGGACTCCAGAATTCGAATTTCATAATCTTTGCGGGCAGACCATCAATGGGAAAAACGGCATTTGCCTTAAATGTCGCTGCAAATGTTGCACTAAGGAACAATTTTGGAGTTGGGATATTCTCACTGGAGATGCCATTTCAGCAATTGGCTTTAAGGTTATTATGTTCAGAAGGCCGTGTCAATTCGCAGCTTGCATTCTCCGGGAGTCTTTCTAAGAAAGAATATGCCCGGTTAATTGATGTTGCAAGCAGGTTTATGAAAGTACCAATCTGGATCTATGATAAACCGAATCTCACCCTATTTGAATTAAAAGCTGCAGCAAGAAGAATGAAAGATAAATTCGATATAAAATTATTAATTGTAGATTACATCCAACTTTTAAAAGGTTCCAGAACCTTCAGGGCAGAATCCCGTCAAACAGAGATGTCAGAGATCTCCCGGGAACTGAAGTCGTTAGCAAGGGAGTTGGAGATTCCACTCATAGGAATATCACAGTTATCAAGAGCTGTTGAGCAGAGAACAGAAGATAATAGACCAAGGCTTTCAGACCTGAGAGAAACAGGAGCTTTGGAACAGGATGCTGATATTGTTGCCTTCCTTTACCGGGGTGAGTATTACCGTACAAGAAAAGAAAGACAGAAGCATGCTGGGATTCATACTGATGATTATGGTGACGGTCAAACTGATAAGCATGGTGGGGATGAGATTATTGTAAGAAAAAACAGAAATGGCCCTATTGGAACGGTTCTATTAAAATTTATCAAGGAATATACACGTTTCGAAGAACTTTCTATTCAAGATGAAGAAAACGGATAATCTTATATGTTTATTTTTGAATGGATAGGAAAAAAAATATTAAATTTCTTAAATAACTTCGGATTAATAACGCGGTTTTTCTTAACTGCGCTCAAATGGTTATTCCGAAAACCCTTCAGGTGGAAAATTTTAGTTGAACAGATGGTGAAAGTCGGGGTTGAGACTTTGCCTGTTGCTTTGATCACATCAGGCTTCACCGGTATGATTTTCGTTGTTCAGCTCTATCTTGCATTAAAAAGTTTTGGGCTTGAAGCAGCGGTTCCAGCGGGGTTAGCCTTAGCTGTTATTCGTGAATTAGCTCCGGTTCTCGCGGGATTAGTTATGGCTGGCCGGGTTGGAGCTGCAATGGCTGCGGAACTCGGGTCAATGAGAGTAACCAGTCAGATTGATGCATTAAAAACTATGGCGGTGGACCCTATTCACTACCTTGTGACACCCAGGATATTCGCAACTGTAGTTATGATGACTGCAATTACAACAATCACTGATTTCACGGGAATATTTGGAGGATATGTCGTTGGGACAGTCGCCTTTGATTTGAACCCATATCAATTTTATCAGGATGTAATCAATATCCTTGAACCATGGGATATTATATCAAGCATGATAAAAGGAGCTGTATTCGGGTTCTTTATTTCAACTATCAGTTGTTATATGGGATTTAATTCTAAGGGCGGAGCAGAAGGTGTTGGAGAAGCTACAACAAATGCAGTTGTTACTTCAATGATTGTTCTTTTAATTGTTGATTATCTCTTAAACCTGATATTATGGTAAAAATATGATTGAAATAATTGATCTACATAAAAAGCTTGGAGAAAATGATGTTCTCACGGGAGTAAATTTATCAATTAAAAAAGGGGAAACTCTAACAATCATGGGTCAGAGTGGTTGTGGAAAGAGTGTTCTTTTAAAACATTTAGTTGGTATTTTAAAACCTGATAAAGGTACAATTAAAATTGATGGAATTGACATTGTTAATGACAAACGAATAAGATTAAGTGATATCAGAAAGAAATTCGGTGTGTTATTCCAGAATTCAGCTCTTTTCGATTCAATGACAGTCTGGGAAAATATCGGATTTATGTTAAAAGAACATAAGAAATTACCTGACAGCAAAATAAAAAAGATTGTAACCGAGAAACTTGCATTAGTCGGGTTAAAAGATATTGAAGATAAATCACCGCATGAGCTTTCAGGAGGAATGCAGAAACGAGTTGCATTAGCCCGTGCTATTTCTATGGAACCGGAGATTGTTCTTTATGATGAACCAACTACAGGTCTTGATCCGATTATGGCTGAAATTATAAATGAATTGATCATCAGCTTATCAAAGAAACTTTCCATTACATCAGTGGTTGTAACACATGACATTAGAAGTGCTTATGAAATTTCTGATAGGATTGCATTTCTCTATGGTGGAAAGATTACACAACTGGGTCTGAAAGAAGATATTAAACATACAACAGACCCTAAATTAAGACAGTTCCTTGATGGTTCAGCTACTGGACCTATTAAACTTTAGAAACAAAATGGGACTTTTCCCTTGATTTTTATTTTATATTATGATATAATTTTTAAATACGCTTAAACAATAAAAGGAAAATGAAAAGCGAAGTAAAACTTGGACTCCTCTCAATTGTTATTCTCATACTATTCACCTGGATGATGATTGTATTGGGAGATATAAAGTTTCAGAAAAACACATATCTTGTTCCGATTACATTCCCGTATGTTGGTGGTTTAGACATCAAGTCCTCAGTTCGTTTAGCTGGAGTGAAGATTGGGGAAGTAAAAGAGATTGAACTCAGAGACGGAGTTCCCTTTGTTGTAATTGAGATTGAGGACAGTATTCATATAAAAAAAGATGCCGAAATTACAATTAATACTCTTGGTTTTATCGGTTCAAATTACATCGAAATAGGAAGTGGAAGTCCAAATGCCGAAGCTTATGGTGAGATATTTAATGAGTCTTTACAAGGAGAAGCACCGTTGAATATTGGTGACATTATGAATCTGATAAATGATGCATCACAGAAATTTAATGAGATAGGTGATAGTATAACAGAGCTATCAAAAGAAATTCAGGGAATTCTTCAAGAAAATAAAGAGAATCTATCAAGTACAATTGAGAACTTAGCTGAATTATCTGAAGCATCAAAAAACCTGATATTCAAGCTTGATGCTCTATCGGGTCAACTAAATCAGACTGCAACAAATTTAAATAAATTTTATAGTGAAAATAAAGATACACTACAATCTACTTTTACTAATATCGATAAGTTAGTTGAAGAATTACAGGCAACTTCAAGTTCTCTAAAGGAGATATCCCGAAAAATTGAAATGGGAGAAGGATCTCTCGGAAAAGTTATTTCGGATGATAAACTCTATAATGACATAAATAGTTTAGTTCTTAAATCAAATAATATGCTTGAGAAAGTTACTTCAATTAAAACTTTTTGGGAATATGAAGGACTTTACAATGAGTTTGATGAAATCGTCGATTCAAAAATCGGTTTAAAAATTGAACCGGGGAGTAATAATTCATACTTTATTGCCGTAAGTAATTTAGGGAAGGATGATGAGGATATTAATTTGGATCTTTTACTTAATTATAAGTTATCCCGGTTAACATTATTCGGCGGCTTAATTGAATCCAGCGCTGGGTTTGGAGTGGCATTTGAACTCTCACCCAGTATTAATCTTTTCTTCAAGGGTTTAAACTTTGAAAGAAACGACATGGGGCCTAACCTAAGAGCTGGTCTATCATTAAGGCTGTTCAAGGGATTCGATATTTATGCCGAAGGGAATGACCTGCTTGAAGACGCATATTATAGAGCTGGGATTAAGCTATCACTTGAAGATAAAAATATTAAATATATTTTTGGATTTCTTGGGTTAACTGCAAATTAAAAAGGAGTTTAAAAATGTCAAAACAAAGTGAAGTCTCAAAATTAAGAGAAAAATACAAAGATCGATTAGCAAGGTCAAAAAAGAAGTCTTATGGCGGGATTATTGTTCTCCTGGTGTTTGTAATTTTGATTGGTGCGGGGTTTTCTTATTTCAAATTCATTTATGAAACTCCTGACTCAAAAGAATTACGTGAAAAGATTGGGAAATTAGAGGTTGTATTCCGTGGTGAAAAAGATGATTGGGAAGAAAATAAAATTGCATCGAATGAATTAATGAAAATAAATGAGAGAATTGAAGATCTCTTTATTCTCTCCAATGAAAAAATTGAAGCAAGTGACTATGATAAGGTAAGAAAAGAATATGTTCAAGTTTCAACTGAGCTTGAAAACATTAAGATAGACCTGCCAAAGGCAAGAACTATTCCAGAGTCATTAAAGAACTTGAAGGACGAACTGCGTTTATTTGGAACAGAAATTAAAAAACCGAGTAAGAAGGAAAAAGAAAGCCTGGAGAAAGCTAATCAGCTCATGGAAGAAGCTGAAAAGAAATTGGAAGAAGCTAAATCAATTGATGACCTTGATGTAATTTTTCTTGATATCCAGGAAGTAAAAGGATATATGCTTATCTTCAAAACAAAACTGCAGATCAAGGAAGCTGAATGGAAGGTTGAACAATCAAATGTTGAAGGAAATATTTTAGATGCGGAATCTGTTGCAAAGAAATTGAAAAACTGGATAGAATGTTACAGTAAAATTAACAAACTATGGAAGGAATTAAAAACTGCAATTGATATATCGAAAGTAATTTCAAAGCGCGAGTTCAACCTGAAAAATCTCCAGGAACTCCAAAAACAAAATCAGATAATAGAAAACAAATTCAAAACAATTTTTAATACTGTTGATAAATTTGCAAAAGGCTCGGTAAGAACTGATTTACCATGTGAAGCCGCCAAAAAGGTTGCCAGCACTACTACAGGTCCAGCTCCCGATCCAATTGTTGAACCACCAGTAATCAAGCCTGAGACCTTCAAACCCAAAATTGTCAGTAAATCTCTTTTCACCGGCGGCGAAACTTCTGCACAGCTTAAGTTCGAAGTAATTATAGATGAAAATGGTGATGTCTCAGAACCAAAATTAGTAGAGAGCAGCGGGAATCCCGCAATTGACCAGGCAGCAGAAGAACATGTGTTAACCTTTAAGTTTGAACCAGGTAAAACTGCTACAGGCAAACCCGGTAAATGTATCTCGACTGTTCCAGTTATGATTATTGGAAAATAATAGCATCGCTTCGCTCTGCAATAAAGTGTTGAAAGCATGCTTTGCATGCGTTCAAGTGTTCAAATATTATTGTTTCGCTTTGCTACACATCTATGATTTTTGATTGATAATTGTTAATTGATAAACCGTTTATTCTATCGTTTATTAAATCTACAAACGTTATTTGTCATTGCGAGAGAGCATAGCGACCGCGGCAATCTGGGAGCTTGCTCCCCTTGACATTTATAATTTATGATTGATAATTATTAATTGAATATTGGATTTGCACATGCATACTAATGATGCTAGGGGTAGGAATGAGTCAAAGATATAAAAAACATAAAAAATTACAAGCCAAAAAAAGTAAGACTGGTGGAATAATTATCATTGGTATTCTTTTGATAATAATTATTGCCGGTTTTAGCTATTTTAAATTCATCTATGAAAGTCCCGAATCGATAAACCTTCGTAACGATATAACTGAATTTAAAGAAGAATATGATAAGGCAAAATTTGAATGGAAGGATTTTCTTGTTGCGGTAAATGAACTCAAAGTTCTCGAGAATGATCTAAATTTTATAACTACTTATAAAGAGCAGAGAATGAATTCAAGTACTGTAACGGAGATTCGAAAAAAATATTCTGAGCTTAGATACAAGTTTGATCGGTTAATCCTTGATCTTCCCAAGGTAAAAAATATCCCTGAAGATTTAAAAAAGTTAAAAGCAGAAGTTGAATTATATCAGGAAGTTATAAAAAAACCTGGAAAAAGGGAAAAGGAGGTTTTGGGCTTTGCAAAAGAAAAGTATCTCGAATTAGAAAATTCATTACAAACTGCAAAAACGATATCGGATCTTGAACTAATCTTTTTAGGAATGCAGGAGATAAAAACAAAACTCGTTATATTCCAAACATTTTTACAGATAAAAAAAGCAGAATGGAAAGTTGAACTTTCAAATATTGAAAGCAATATCCTTGATGCTGAAACTCTTTTAAAGAAATTGAAAGACTGGATTGAATGTTACAGTAAAATCAATAATTTATGGAAGGAATTAAAAGCTGTAATTGATACATCAAAGAAAATTTCAAAACGCGAATTCAACCTGGAAAATCTCAAGGACCTCCAGAAACAGAATAAGATAATAGAAAATAAATTCAAAACAATTCTTAAAACTGTTACTAAACTTGCAAAAGACAAGGTACCTCCTGATATAATCGTTGGTGATCCACCGCCACCAGAACCCCAGGATTGCGTAATTGTGAAACCGGCGGTTATAAAGAAAACATATTCTCCCGAAGTTCCAAAATCGGATATCCCAGATGGAAAATCAAGCATCGTTGTTATTGTTAATATTGTAATTAAAGCAGATGGAACACCTTCGGCTCCGAAACTACAATCTTCAACAGGTTCCGAATTCCTTGATGAAACCGCAAAAGATGCAGCTTTAAAATTCGAGTTTGAGCCCGCCTATTGCGAGGATGGAAGAGCTGCGGAAACGGGGACACAGATACCGATTCAAATTAAGGGGAAGTAATAGCATCGCTTCGCTCTGCAATAAAGTGTTCAAATGTTCAAAGCATGATCTATGATTTTTGATTGATAATTATTAATTTAAGATTGATTTTGCATTAGGTATGATAATGCATTTGTTTAGAGCGATATTTCTTAATATAAAGCTTTTTAATTATTCGTCCGAAGACCAAAGCATTG
>DAOVMD010000439.1 GCA_030630935.1 Candidatus Mcinerneyibacteriota bacterium
AAACAGACGAAATAGAAGCAGAAAACGATTGGAAAAATCCAAGTAACGCATAATTAAATATTAAATGTGTCCTCATTAATGGGGGCACATTTATTTTTTTCCAAAATTTACTTATTAGGTTATATTAATTGAATTTCGAGAAAAAATATATATACAAATGATAAAAGAGCGATTATTTGAGCGTATTAGAAATTTGGAAAAAAACCCTGAATACAGGGGAGAGCGAAACTTTTCTATTGGATTACGTTCCATAATATCACATCTCCAGAAATTATTAAATACACGCCAGGGAAATGCCCAAATTGCAGAAGATTACGGGATTCCCGATATTACAAATTTCCCGCAAAATACTTTAAGTGAAACAAGCCAGACCATAGAAATGCTTTTTGAAAAAGCCATACAGAAATATGAACCGCGTCTGAAGGATATTAAAGTCAGTTTTGAACCTGTTGAGGGCGATATTCTGAACCTTCGTTTCAAATTGGAGGGATTTATTGCAGATGAAGAATTAACACCTGTAGAATTCGAAACTGTTATCAGTACGGACGGCTGGGTTAATATTAAAAATCGGGTTTAAAGAAATCAATGTTCAATAAATACTATCAGCAGGAATTAGAAAATCTCCGGGAACTTGCTCGTGAGTTTGCCAAAAAACATCCGGCAATTGCACCTATGCTCAGCGGACCCACTTCTGATCCCGATGTTGAAAGGCTTCTGGAAGGCAGTGCATTTTTAACCGGGTTATTGCGTGAGAAAATAGATGATGAATTTCCTGAAATTATTCATAGCCTTCTGGATGTTACACTACCTCATTATTTAAGAACTATTCCTTCTGTTTCCCTGGTAGAATTCAAACCGAATAAAAATCAGATGGGACCAGTAAAAGTTTCTGCAGGTACGGAACTGGCCTCAATTCCCGTTGGCGAAACAAAATGTATCTTCAAAACTTGTTCGGATATGGAGGTTCAACCTTTATATTTATTGTCAGCTGATTTTGAACGACAACGTGGGAAAAATCCAAGGATAATATTAAATTTCAGGTTAAAAAATATCGATCTGTCCAAATGGAAAGCAACAAAGATAAGATTTTTTATGGGGGGAAATTATACAAATGCTTGCGATATTTTTATGATCCTTTCCCTTTTTGTTTCAAAGATTATTATTAGATCCGGAGAAAAAAGCGAAGAATGTTATCTTCCTTTAAGTTCCTTAAAGCAGATTGGATTTGACCCACGGAATGTGATAATTCCATACCAGGACAATACCTTTTCTGCTTACAGACTTCTTCAGGAATATTTTATTCTTCCTCAGAAATTTCTGTTAATGGAACTTGGGAATATAGATAAATGGGTAACAAGAGAACATGAATCAGAATTTTCAATCATATTTGAATTGAAGTCTTTACCAAAAAAAATACCAAGAATATCAGCAGATATCTTTCAACTGCATGTGGTTCCTGTTATTAATCTTTTTAAATATGATGCTGATCCGATTCATCAGCAGCATAAATTGGATAGGCTCCGTATTACTCTCACTAGCGGTAACAAAGAATATATGCAGATCTATAGTGTTGATGAGGTGACTGGTCTAGTTCAGGGAAGTGCTGAAAAGAAGAACTACAAACCCTTTAAAGCATTCTCAGAAGATAATGATAATAATATATACCAGGTTCATTATTCAAATTCTCCTGTTGACAATTCTCCTGAATTTTTTTTATCTTTTATTTATTCCCAGGATAAAAATGCACTGGAACCTGAAATCCTGATGTTGAAATTAAGCTGTTCAAATGGCAAAATAACAGAAAAGCTTCAGGTGGGAGATATATGTAAACAAACAGCAACATCACCGGACTCTCTTACATTTAAGAATATAATTCCTCCTTCTATTCCGTTAGATCCGCCATTGGGGAAAAAAGCATTATGGTATTTTCTCTCACATCTTTCTCTGAATTACCTTTCCATAGCTGATTTAAATAATATTAAAAAGCTTCTAAATTTGTATATTTGTCCTAATGACCGGGACAAGGTGCGTAGACTTGCAAATGAAAAGCGGGTAGAAGGAATATTAAACCTGGAAGTTGAAAATATTAATCGATTAGTTGACGGTTTCCTTATGAAGGGTCGAAGAATAACCATGACATTGAATCGGGATAATTTTGCAGGCATGGGCGATTTGTACTTATTTGGTTCTGTCCTGAATCATTTCTTCTCTGTATATAGTGCAATCAATTCCTTTATTCAATTAGAGATCAAAGAAAAGATTACAGGAGAAACATTTTCATGGCCGATGATGTTGGGAAACAGACCTTTGATCTAAAAAAGGATCTCTTAAAAAAAGGTTCGCGATACACTTTTTTTCAAGCAGTAAGATTGCTGCATTACTTTATTCAGAAAGAATTGGGTTCCATATTAAATATTCATGAGTTTTTCAAGCACATAAAAATCCATCCCCAATTATCTTTGGATTTTCCCACTAACGATATAAAGTCTATCCGGCAATTATCTGAAGATACGGAAAAGTATTTACTAACAAGTACTTTTCTGGGATTATATGGTTCTTCTTCACCTTTACCTACGTTTTATACGGAAGAATTACTGGATGAAGCAGGAGATGATGGTTCTGTTACTCGAGATTTCATTGATATTTACAATCAACCTTTTTATGAACTTTTTTTTAGTATCTTGTATAGATACCGGCTTCACTATGAAATTGATAAAGAAAGTGATACAGATCTCAATGCAAAATTGTTCAACCTGTTAGGATTCCAGGATAGTTCTTTTTACAGTAAATTTAAAAAACCGCGAAATTTTCTGCGTTATCTTGGGCTGGCAACTCAATTTCCCCGCTCAGCAGAAGGTTTGAGAATTATTATTTCCGATATAATAAAATTTCGTGAAGTAGAGATTATTC
>DAOVMD010000137.1 GCA_030630935.1 Candidatus Mcinerneyibacteriota bacterium
CAACTGTAAATAAAATACCTGAGATCATTTGAAACAATCGAAGATTCAATATACTCTTCAATATTATTAATTTCAAATACTTCCTTAAAATCTTTTGTATCATATATTGCAATATTGAATACCTTCTTATTAGCTTTACTAATTAATAAATATCTTAAATCTGATGACATTCCCACACATCTAAAACCTGTTCCTTTCTGACCGGAAATTATACTTTGAACTTTTTTATCACTGTTATAAATATGGATTTGAGGGTTAGATGATTCTCCAATGAAACCTTCAGAAATAATATGTTCCCCTTCTCCAAAAACCTTAATAGAATGTGCATTTGAAGGGATTTTCCAAATTTCATTACCTTTACTATCTATTTTTATTATACTTTTTTTTCGATTGTCCTTAATAGATAAAGACAAAAAGTATAAGTCACCATTATCTGTAACTTTTATTCGATCGATTTTATCAGTCTCTTTTTTATCGATTGTTTTTAATAACTTACCTGAGAAATCGTATAGGTATAACCCTTCATTCCAATAACTCCTCGTTAACATTTCACCACCCTGTGGACCTTGACCTGTAACCCATATTATATCCTTGTTCTTAGGAATTAAAATATTCTCTGATTGTGGTTGAAATTCTGCAATTAATTTATATCTCATATCATAAACTTTTAACCAATATTTATCTTCTTTTGTATATCCAAATAAAGCAATTACATTAGGGTTTTCAGTGTATATTATCCGACCCCAATTAGTCATTGATCTGATGTAACAGGCAGGATTTTCTTTCACCTTTATAAATTTCACTTTTTCACTCTTAATTACCAAACCTTCAGGTAATTTTGTTTTCTCTAGTACCTCAGTCTGTGCATAACTACATCTAATGATACTAAGACAAAACATCACCACCAAAATAATAATTAAAAAATATCTCTTCTTCATAACCAAACCTCCATTTTTAAATTAATTATCTTTTTTATATCTCCATGAATGATCGATTAAATAACTTTTACTAAAAAAAATTTCACTAAAAATAAACCAAGGTGATTTTGGATGCCAATATTGTGTAACACTTACTCTTTCTCCTTTAGGACCTTTCGTCTTTAATACAACTTTAAAACATTCTTCTTTTAGATTAAATGTTACTTTGCATTTTGATAATATTTCTCCTTTTATATTTACATTCTCTACCATTGGAAAACTGTTATCAACGTAAGAAGACCAATCATTATCGAACGATATCTCTTGAATTATTTTCATATATGCTGTATAGTTAAATGTTTGTTTTATTTTTTCTTTATTTCCAAATTCAAATGGAAATACCGGTGTATCAAAAGGAATAATAAATCCAGTTGTAAAAACCGGTCTATTAGAAGTTATGTTATAAGTATCCACATATGGCATGCTTTCTCCATTTTTTAAGGATTTACCTCTGTAATCATAAACAACCATATAAAAAGAAAGATTGTGAACTTTATAATAAAGAGTAATAATTTCCCCAATGCTGTCGTCCTTAATAGATTTTTTATATTCTGCTTTTATAACATAACATTGAAATTTATATTTCTTTTTATTTTTCATTAGATTTATTTCTTCAATCCCAACAACTTCATACCTGGTTACAAATGGCTTGTTCCATCTCTTTGGCATTGCGCTCATAAAATTCCACCAGGTAGTTTCAATTATCCACCAATCACCCACTTCCCATTTTGGCTGCCAGGTAATGATCTCTTTTGCAATATGGATTTGAGTAAATTCTAATAATCCCGCATAGCTGGTTGTACAGAAAAGAGATAAACCAATTACTAAGACTATAAGTAACTTCTTTCCGTTCATCTTCAACTCCTTTCTGTTCTCTGCTCTCTGTTCTCTGCTATCTACTTTATAATATATCACAATTATTACTCAAAAGTCAAGAGCAAATTTGTATATTTTGCAATCGTAATGATTTCTTCCCTGATTATGATGAAGAATTATGTCCAATCGATTCGGGCGAAGACACTTCGCCCCTACATTGTTTGGCAAACAATTCGATTGTTTTCGAATGAAGACATATTTTTCATATAACACAAATATTTTAACAGAGATTGGAAGCGAAGATTCCAAAAACATGATT
Source organism: Candidatus Mcinerneyibacteriota bacterium (assembly GCA_030630935.1). Lineage (GTDB taxonomy): Bacteria > AUK180 > AUK180 > JAQVHJ01 > JAQVHJ01 > DAOVMD01. The sequence goes on from DAOVMD010000137.1 coordinate 2,113, forward strand.
ATATGTGATAAAAAAATAAATAGAGATATAAATATTTATTTTAATAATCACATTAATCATGTAATCTATGTTAAAAATAATTTTCTTTTTGTTTTTTGCGGTGTGTTCAGTGTGATCAGTGGTTAATTTTGCATTCGATCGAATCCTTAAGCACCAGTAGCTCTAAACAAAAGCATTGTAATATATAATGCAAATATTCAATTATCAATTAATAATTATCAATCATAAATCATAAATGTGTAGCGCAGCGAAGCATTTCTGTTTAATTTCTCTTGAAAAATAAATTAATTTATGTTATAATCTTCGTATTAAATTTTAATGGAGGATTAATTATGAGAAATAGACATTTAATCGCAATTAAGCATCTTCATATTGATGAGATATTTGAAATCTTCGAAGAGACAAAACGCATTAAGGATTTAACCAAAAAGGGAATCCCATTTAAACCCCTTGAAGGTAAGACCTTAGGAATGTTATTTTCCAAATCATCCACCAGGACCAGGATATCCTTTGAAGTTGGAATGTATCAGCTTGGTGGTTATCCGATGTATCTTGACATCAAGAAAAGTCTTCAGATGCGACATGGAGAATCCATCTATGATACTGCCAATGTTTTATCAAGATACCTTAACGGAATAATGATTCGAACCTATGATCATTCAGATGCTGAGAAATTAGCTGAATACGGAACCATCCCGGTCATTAACGGCTTGACTGATCTTTTTCACCCATGTCAAATTTTAACAGATATTTATACAATAATTGAGAAGTTTGGAATTTTAGGCGGGATTAGAGTTGCCTTTATTGGTGATGGCAATAATGTTGCGAATTCCTGGTTATTTGGAGCTGCTAAAACAGGGATTAATTTAAATCTAATTATACCTGAAGGTTATGAATGTAAACCTGAGCTCTTAGAAGAAGCACAGCAAATTGCAAAGAACACAGGTTCAGTAATTCAAATATTTAACAACGCAGCCGAAGGTGTTAAGGATGCAGACGTCGTTTATACTGATGTTTGGGCAAGCATGGGTCAGGAAGAAGAAGCAGAAAAGAGAAATGAGATATTTAGTAAATTCCAGGTTAACCGCGCGTTATTAGAGAATGCCAGTAAAAATTATAAAGTCATGCACTGTCTCCCGGCCCATCGTGGTGTAGAAATTACAGATGAAGTTATGGATGACATGGCTCATTCAATTGTATTTGACCAGGCAGAGAACAGGATGCATGTCCAGAAAGCAATTCTATACTTGCTTATGGGAGAATTTAAATTATAAATGATCTGCGTTATACAGAGAGTTTCTGAAGCAAGTGTTATAATTGAAAAGAAATTAATCTCGTCAATCGGAAAAGGGATTTTAGTTTTATTAGGCGTTGAAAAAGGTGATTCGGATAAAGTAGCAAAGTGGCTTGCCGATAAAATTATCGACCTTCGAATTTTTAATGATGAGAATGGTAAGATGAATCTTTCTCTTGAAGAAATTAAAGGAGAGATTCTAGTTGTATCCCAATTCACAATTCCTGCAAAAATTAGAAAAGGCAGAAGACCTTCATTTGATTATTCCGAAAAACCTGAATTAGCCGAGAAATTATATAATGATTTCTGCAGTTTTATTAAAATGCGAAATATTCCTGTTAAAAAGGGTATCTTCGGTGCAATGATGGATGTTAAACTCATAAACGATGGACCTGTAACATTTATTCTTCAACAGAAACAAGAAAAATAATTTCGCTGCGCTCTACAATGAAAAAGTAACAATTAATAATGAAGAATGAATAATGTTTTTGTGTTTATATATGACAATACTTTTGTTTAGAGCTGTTGATGCTTAAGGATTCGTTTGAATGCAAAAAATATTGACAGGGAACTAACGAGAACTTAAAAAACAAAAAGAAAAACGACAAAAGTTTATTCCAAATCAAAAGAATATATTGCATTTGAATACTGTAACGAATGCTATTATAACAATACTTCAACACTTTCACAATCTCAACTCTCGCACATTTGAACACATACAGAGTATGTAAATAATAACTCTTGAACAATTGAACCATCACAATTTGTTTAGCATTTGAACGGTTTATTAACACTTCAACAATTGAACTATTAAAACATTTTTAACATTTGAACACATGCAAAGCATGACTTCTAAAACTCTTGAACTATTTAACCATAGATGTGCCGTGGCACATCTTTAAAATAACTCTTTAACACATGCAAAGCATGCCTTTATAAAACACTTTAACTATTTAACACTTTAACTGTTCGATTAACAAAGTTAATCGAATCGCTATTCCCAATTTGTAATTTTTTTCTCGACTGATTTTAATTTCTTCTCCGCAAATTTCCGTGTCTCATCATCAGGAGCATCTTTAATAATTTTTTCATACATTTTTTTTGAGTCTTTAAATTTACCTAACCTGTCATAAGCTTCTGCAATCCGCAATTCAGCAGGGATCACCCATTTTTTATATCTGTATAATAGATATACAATTTTAAAGAATTCATCGATTGACTTTTTATATTCGCCTTCTCTGAAGTACATGTCTCCAATCCAATAATTTGCTTCTGCAACGATCTCACCATCTCCCTTTATTACAACAATCTGATATTGTTCTAAGGCTTTTTTATTCTCACCTTTTAACTGGTATAGAGTTCCTAACTGCAGTCTTGCCTGGTTGCGCAGTTCTTCTGAATCTACTTGTTTCACAAGTTTATTAAATATATCAATACCCTCATCAAACTTTTTACTATCCCTATATGCTAACCCGAGGTTATAATAAACTTCAGCTCTTAGAAATGAAGTTGGGTACTTATTTAAGAACTCTTTAAAATCTTCAATTGCCATAAGATAATTTTTATTTTCATAATGAATCTTGCCAATCATTATTTTTGATTTCTGACCCCACTCCGATTCTCTATGATTGATATAAACTTCATCAAGATGAGCCTGTGCCTTTTTTATCTGATTCTGTTTATAATAACAGATCCCAATGAAATAATTTGCTTGTGCAGTTAGGTCGGAGTTATCATATTTATCAATTGTCTTTTTAAATTCAATCTGCGCATTTTTGAAATTGCTCAAGTTAAAATAATGCATCCCGAGTTTAAATTGAATCTCAGGAGCCAAAGATGATTCAGGATATTTCCTCAGGAATTCTTTTGAAACGAAAATCGCTTTCTTGTATTTTCCAAGCCGATAATTACACCATTCAATATTATACTCTGACTTAGCTCTCAGTTCGTCATCGGTAGAGTTTGAAGATATCACCCATTGATAAGATTTTATCGCCTCTTCAAAACGTTTCAGGTTATATAAACAATCGCCGATTTTATACTTTGCAAGAACCGTGAACTTACCTTCATGAAATGCTGTAACCTTCTTCAACTCATCAATCGCCCCGGAATAATCGTCCTTTGCAATATAACATAAAGCAATCCAATACTGGTTCTTTGCTTTTTCTTCCTTCGCATAATTCTTTGTTAAGTTTTGTTTAAAGTGTTCTTCAGCAGCTTTAAAATCCAGGGATTTATATAATGTTTTTCCAATTAAAAAATCAGCTTCAGAAACACGACGGCTCTTTGGATAACTCTTTATGAACTTTTGAAAAGTAATAATTGTATTTTTATAATCACCCAGTTCATAAAAAGTTAAGCCATACTGAATAAAGGAATTTTCTTTTAACTTGGGATTTGTACTCGTCTCAGATATTTCTTTAAATAGTTTTCCGGCTTCTTTAAAATCTTTCATTGCGAAATATGACCAGGCGATTCCATACCTGGCTTTATCTACTCTTGAGTCATTTGGGAATTCCTTAATAAGTTGAGAAAAATATTTAGCTGCATTCATGTAATTACCAAGTTGATAATATAATTCTCCCAGCCAAAACATTGATTCCTTCACTGTTTCAGGTTCATTAAGACAATTATTTCCGCCCAGGTTAATTTCAAGATTATTAATTGCAAGCTGAGGAGACCCTGTATTCATTAAACATAACGCTAACTTAAATCTAATCTCACAGTTAATCTCTTCTAAATTCTCACTGGCAATTTTCTTATAATGTTCAAGTGCTCTTTGATAATCTTCAGAATTATAATACATATCACCTATCAATCCAAATAACTTCAAACGAAAATTCTTATCAGCTGACCCTTTCGCTTTTTCATTCCATAACCTTACTGCTAACCCTGAACGTTGGGAATCAATATAAATTTTACCTAACTTAATAATTGCTCTTTCAATAATTTCCTTATCATTTGCAGGGGTCATAAGATTTAATAAAATCTCTTCTGCTGATTTTACCTTGCTATTTTTAAAATAAACATCTGCTAATAAAAATCCTAACTCATTATCCCAGGGTCCCTTTGCACCTGAACTCTTCAGCTTAAGTAAATAGTTCTCAGCCGCATCATACTCGCCTAATTTAAAAGTAACCCAGGAGATTGACCATAACCCTTCAAAACGATAATCATTAGGGGCTTTAACTAAAATACCCAAGTATTCCTTCGCTTTTTTATAGTCCCCGGTGTAATAATAAGAATCCCCAAGTAAAAATAAACCCAGCTCAGAAAACTTATCAAGAGGAAAATCTTTTAAACTCTTCACAACATCTAAAAATCTCTTCTCCTTATAATCAATATCTGCAAGCTTCACAATGATCTTATACCTGAGTTTCCCTTTCGGGTATTTTTTTATATATTCCTCAAGATACTTCCGTGCCTGCTTGTAATCTTTTTCATATGTGAAAACCCAACCAAGTGAAAGGTAACTTAATTCGGAATAAATCGACTCTGAATAATCAGAAATAATCTTTATATAGAGTGGTTTTGCATCTGAGAAATTATCCTGTCTGAAATATGATTCAGCTAAATAAAACTGGGCTGCAGGAAGGTTCTTACTGTTTGAGTAATTTTCTATAAATGAATTAAATGAAATGATAGAATCTTTATATTGTTTACTTGAAAAATACGACTGACCAATTCGAAATTTTGCACTTTCAACATACTTAGATGAAATATAATCAATACAGAACTTTTCAAATGCAGTTTTTGCTTTTTTAAATTTTCTCATTTTAAACAGAGAATCAGCAGAATAAAATGCGGCTTTCTCTGCATATTGTGAATCGGGGTGAAGAAGAATAAACTCTTCGAATTTTTCATTGGCAGTCTCATAAAACTGGTCTCGATAAGCATTCATGGCAATTTTAAATGAAGACAGGTCCTCATCTCCCGCAAAAACCGAGGTGACTAATAAAACTAAAGTTAAGCAAATTAAAAAATTTTTCATAATTGTCCTTTTTTGTTTATAATAACATATGCGGGGTGTCCATTTTGTTCCGGTATTATGTTTACTTCAGAA
>DAOVMD010000275.1 GCA_030630935.1 Candidatus Mcinerneyibacteriota bacterium
TGATAAGAATAATAAAAAGTACAAATTTGTTGTCGGTTCAGTGAACATTGAACATGAAGCATATTACGTGAAAGGATCAGAAGACTTTCCGGTATATCTTGTTCCTATTGAAATTATGAATAGAATGATTATTTCTAAATATCGACTTGCTGATAAATGGATCGTGAATCCTGATGTTAATAAAATTCCAAAGGATATAGTTTCAATCTCCTTTATAAATAAAAAAGGTACAACTTCTTTAGTCCGGAAATCAAAAGGCAGATGGTTCTTAAATGATAACGAGGTAACAACTGATAAGGGTGTCCAGCTTAAGTTAATCAATAATTTAAAAGCGTTTGATGTGATCTCTTTTTATGCAGAGGAGTTTTTAGTATCAAATAAATTCCCTGACTTTCCTAAGTTAATATTTAATGGGGAGCACATTCAGTTTAAGAAAGACGGTAATTTTTATCTCGTTGTTAAATCGATTAATAATCCTGATCCTGAAAGTTCAATTCTTACACAATATGATCCACGGGTTTGGAGAATCTCTTCCACACAGTATGACAGAATAATCGGGTTCTTCAAAGAAATTACGTTTTAATCGCTCCGCAATGAAAAAGTAATAATGAACAATGAATAATGAAGAATGATTTTGCTTTATTTATGATAATGCTTTTGTTTAGAGCGACCGATGCTTAAGAAAACAGTTGAATGCTTTTTTTACCACCCCGAAAAAAAATCGAGATAAATTCCGGATTAAGCATGCTGCGACCTGAACCTTTGTAGTTCAGGGAGTAGTTGAGTTTACCCCGATGCATCGGGGCATTTTACATCGGGAGAACTGACGAGAACTAACGAGAACTTAAAAACAAAAAGAAAAAAATATAAATAAATGTTTTTGTGTCAAAGGTAAAAATTTTGATTTTTTATATCTTATTTGACTTTTAATTATTTATAGAGTATAATATAAATATGAGCAGTTAATTAAATAGGTTGAAAAACTAATTAAAATATTGGATACAATTAAATGCGAGAAAGAAGTAAAAACCAAGCACTCAATTTTTTGGCAACTTTTTTTATTTACAAAACGTTAAGTGAAATAAATTCTTAAGGAGAATGTCTTATGAAAAGAGTAAAGCTCATTCTGTTATTGTTTATTTTTTCAGTATTCTTGTTATCCAGTTGTTTTAAAACCGGACAAGTGAAAGTTGAATCAGGTAAAAAAGTAAACATTGAAGATTGGCATTTCGCATTTGAGTTACCCTCAGAAAAGTGGTCATTGCATAATAAACAAAATGATAAAATTAATGGCAAAGCTTTATATGGTTACAAAAGAGAAGAGCTTACTGACAGCAAGAATAAAAAAGTTGTTTCCTCCTACATAGGAATAGTGTTTGATAAGATTCCAAAAGACATGGATGTTATACACTACTCTATCAATTGTAGAATGGGAGTAGGATTTGAAGTGGAAAAAGTATTCACGCATCATGATGGAATAATTAGTCTTAAGAATGCTGTTGGATATATAGGAAAATATATCGATTCTCAAAATATTGAGCATACGATTATAGTAGTTCATGCTATCCATAAACAAATAGGAGTACAAATAATAATGGATACCACAACTGAGTTGTTCCCAATTGTTGAAAATGAGTTTAATAAGACTTTAAAAACATTGAGATTTACTGAATAAGAATTTACTCCATCTAAATAGGGTACCGACCTATGACTTATTTCTTGAATATAATGAATTGATTAAGGAGACAGTATTTTGGTTTTCTTTTTTATCCCGTAGGGACAAAGTGATAGTAGCCCAGCAATTTATTGCTCATATATCTCGTAGCCCCGGGTTTTAACCCGGGTATTGAATCCATCACACACAAAGGGACTTTAGTCCCATTACGGTTAACTTCGTTAACCTTATAGAGAGTAGAAAACAGAGAATAGAGAGCCGTCGTTTTATAGAAAAAGATTATAAAGATTGAAAAATACACGTTTATAACTCTGTTCTCTATTCTCTGATCTCTGCTTTCTGCTCAAGCAATGGAATTGCTTGAGTCACCCATACTAGGAATAAATTCCTTACATCAGTAAAGTCAGAGATTTGATATGAATATAAAGCAGCATAAGTATGTAAATGCTAATGAATTATTACTTCTTCATTTTTCATTATTCCTTTTTCATTGCGAGCGCAGCGAAGCGATTACTCCTTGACTTTTTTATTAAATTATTGTAAACTAAGATTGTGAACCAGAAAATAATATGGAAGATATTATCATAGAACTAAAACAAGAAAATATTAGTACAAAGAGATGGTTTGAGCTTGAATCAATAATAACTGTTGTACTTGTGTTGTATGCGGTTTCGGCTTCGATTTCAATCGCTGCAAGTCAAGGCTTCCTTGGTATTGCCCTGATCTTATGGATAATAAAACTAATTAAAAATAAAATGTCGGGTTTATTCTCGTCACCCCTGGATCTTCCAATTCTGGTTTTTATTGCGTGTCGAATTATTTCAACATTCACAGGGATTGACACCGGTAGTTCGATGAATAAAATGAAGGAATTAATTTTGTTTTTAACAATTTATATATTTCAATTTAATGTGGATAAGAAAATATTTAAGAGATTAATTTTAGTATTAATCTATGCATCCGCATTTGCAGTTGTTGCAAGAATTATTCATATGTATATAATTCAGGGTTTACCATTTGATCTTGAGCACAGATTAAATGGGTTCACAGGCGGGTATATGACTTATGGGTCTATTCTATCTATCCCGATCCTGCTTGGATTATCTTTATTGTTTTTTTCAAAGATCGAGAAAGTGCATAAAATAATTATATCTGTGAGCTTATTATTTTTAATAATTGGGCTGGGGATGACTTTAACAAGGAGTGCTTGGACCGGAATGCTTGCAGCACTTTTATTCCTGGGAATTTTTAAAAATCGGATTCTGCTTATTTCAGTTGTTCTCCTGGTTATTATTGGAATTGCATTTTCTCCGTCAAGAGTTAAGTCAAGAATATTCTCAATGTTCACACCAAAGGATCTGACTACTTATACACGTTTGAAGATGTGGAACTGGGGTATTAAAGTATTTAAAGACCATCCTATTACCGGGATTGGTCCAAATAATGTGAATAAGTTAAGATATACCGAATGGCGGAAGTATCCTTTAGAAGAGACTGTTCAGGATGATATGGTACATCAGCATAATAATTTTATGCAGATGCTTGTCACACTTGGGATTGTCGGTGTTTTAAGTTTTCTATGGTTAATCTTTACAATTTTTAAGATACTATTCCAATCAATTAAAAAGCTGAAGGATGATCCTGTTTATTCAGGAATTAGCTGGGGGATCACTGCTGTTTTTATTGCCTTTATTGTAACAGGGTTATTTGAATATAACTTCTTCGATTCCGAGATCATTATGATAATATTTATGTTATTGGGAGGACTTACAGGGATTTTAAAAAAGAAAGAAAATTTCAGGAGTGGGAAATGAAGATATTTACATGTATAGGACTGTGTTTTGTTTTATTTCTAACAATGTTTTGGATGGAACCTGAGGTTAAATATTACGTTAGTTATGAAGTGACCTGGGATAGTAAAGTTAAAGGGAAAGGAGAAATTGATCCTGAGAATACATATTATTTTAATTACTATAAGATATTTTATGATGATGGGGAAGTTATCAGGATTGAAGATTATTGTTTGGGAAAATTAAAAAACAGATATGGAGGGAATGCTCCTATAAGTACTTTTGAGTATTTATCAAACAATAGAATTAAGATAATGTGTCGGGATAAAGATGGAAATCTTGTTAGAGGTTATTACGGGTATGTATATCAAATTCAAGAGGTTGACTTGAAGGAAAAAACCAAGACAGAATATTATTATGATATTAATGGTAAGGGTGTTGTAAATTCGTATGGTAATTATAATACTAGATATTATTTTGATGATCAGGGTAGAACATTAAAAGTAGAATTTTTAGATAAAGATGGAAATTTACGAGAACTTGATTCAGGTATTGCAATGAAAACTTATTCCTATGATAATGGCACAACTACCTTGAAACATTTTGGAACGGATAAAAAAATAAAAGCGAAACCTGATGGGATTGCCCAGTTTATAATTAAACGCAATGAAAATAATCAGATTGTTGAAGCAAAATTCTTGGATGTACACAGTAAACTGAAGAATGATCCGGAAGGTGTTGCAATTTATAAATATATATGGAATGATAAGGGAAACTTATTAGAAATACAGAGTTATGGAGAAGACGGTAAACTTATAAGGCATTCTGTTGCGATTTTAAAATCTGAATATAATGAAAAGAATCAATTGATTAAGGCATATTATCTTGATCACAATCGGAACTTAAATAAAAATGGTCGCGCCATCGTTTTGCATAAATATAATGAAAAAGGGCAAATAATTGAGATAAGAATTCTTGATTATAAAAAAGAATTAATTAAAGAAGGGCCTGCTATTATTGAGCGAAAATATAACGAACAAGGTCAGCGTATTGAGGAAATTTACTATAACTATAGAAAGGAAATTATTAAACACGATAAGTTAGATTAATAACTTCAATTCATCTCTATTTTAGTTGACCGCAATTCCCGGGATAATAAAACAAACAAATCAACAGAGAACTGAAGAGAACATAAACAAACAAAAAAAAATAAAAATAGAAAAAATTTTAACAGGGACTTGTAAGAGACTTATAATTGGCTTATATATATTGTTTATGTTTGTTTAGAACTTTTGATGGGGGTGAAACCCCATTGCTATGCCTAATTATAATACTTATCCAAAGTATTAACCTTCAGTCAAGGTCAGTTTGACCTTGACCATGATTGAAAACAA
>DAOVMD010000055.1 GCA_030630935.1 Candidatus Mcinerneyibacteriota bacterium
AGTTCAAATTGATCCTTCCCTGCCCCACAAACAGGACATACCCAATTATCCGGTAAGTCATCAAATGCAGTTCCGGGTTCTATACCACTACTTGCATCTCCAATTGCAGGATCATAATCCCAACCACAAACAAGACATCTATATTTTTTCATTGTTATTACTCCTCGACTTCTATTTTTTTAACATTCTCCCAAACACCATGAAGATTACAATATTCTAATGCAAATATATTTACCGTCTTCTCTAGTTTAAGTTTGAGAGTAATTTTTGGTTCTGAAAAAGTAGGACCAAAATCAAAAGTCCCGATGTGAATAGGAGCTCTACCCTCAATATCCACAAAAACCTGAATCCACTTAATATGATGCTCGATGGTATTAGGATGCGGAACATCCTTACCAACAGTTACTGTAAATTCAAAAAACTCGCCCTTCTTTACACTATCCGGAACATCAATAATCGGCATGTGCTTTTCTTTTGCAAATTCTTCTTCCTTTGTTTTTATAATATCTCCAAATCTTTTCATACTTCCTCCTTTTTCTTAATTCGAAATTAATCTTGCAGCTGATAATAAATTATACATCTTTTCTCCTTTTAAATTATCGGGAAATTTCTAAAACTTAATCTTTCCCTTTAAACAGGTCTTACAAATACCTGAAAAATTAACTGACATATCAGTTATCAAATGACCTTTAATTTTTTTCGGCTGATGAATTTCATAAGGGATATCATAAACCTTATTACATTTTTTGCAAATAAAATGTGAATGCATATGTGTACCCACATCAAAAATATCATAATCCTTATGAAGACGAATCCGTTTTAATAAATTATTCTCAATAAAATAATTTAAGTTATTATAAATCGTGGCATAAGATACTTTCGGAAGTTCTTTCTTTACTTCCCGATAAATTAACTCGGCAGTCGGATGAACTCGATTCATTAATAAGTATTTTAATATCTTTATCCTGGGTACTGTAACCTTGCAATTACGTTCTCGAAGAATCCTGGATAGTTCTTTTTCATCAATTTTCAAGCCTGACTCCTTTTTTAGAACCATTCTAAATTGAGATTATACCATATACTAATTCAAATAGCAAGTATTTTTTTACACTTCATATTACTCTTATCATTATATTTATTTTACTTAATTTTCTCCATGCTCCCTGATATTTACAATTTTATTGCAATATAATGGCGTTAAAAAAAAAATTTAAAAAATTCCATGTAAAATTAATTAAACATTTAATTCTCCATTAAGAATTCCGTTTTTAATTATAATAATTATTATATAAAAAAAACTTGACTTTAAAAGCATATTTATGCTATAATTGATATATGAAAATAATAAAATGAAAAGTTTTTTAAAGGAGGTGAGCTTTTTATTAATTTTAGAAATCGATTAACCTTTAAACGGAGGGGTTTATGAAAAGGTTTTCTATAATTTTCGTATTGTTCTTTGTAGTTTTATTTTTTGTACCTTCGAGTGCAGATGATGCGTTAGTTTTCCCAAAAGGTGTTGTTCGATTCCTTTATTACAACACTTCAATGACAGCTGATTCTTTCTTTGATGAAGATGGTGAAGAAATTTCCGGAGGAGATTACTTAGGAATCCCGGTTATTGATATGAATGAAATGATGACTTGGTGGGGATATCTACCTCATGATTATTATATCCATAAAGGAAAACTGGATCTTACAATCATGCGTTCAGATTTCATTTTTGATGTTGGGGTTACTGATAAAATTTCAGTAAGGCTTTGGTTCCCTTATTATTTCAAGAAACAAACCAAAGTTAGCTTTTACCCGCCAATTAATGGAGAAGAATATTGGCTCTATAATGCACTAACTGGAGACGATCTTCCATCAAACCAGATAGTTGAAAAGAACGCAAAGGGACTTGCTGATATGATGGTTGGATATAAGCAACAGATTATTGGGAGCAATGATATTGAAAGAGGTCTCCGTATGGCTTATTCAGTAGGATTAAGGTTACCTACTTCCGAAGATTGGGATCCTGTAACTAACCCACATGGTGACCGATTAGATGATGGTCAGATGGATGTTGGACTTTGGCTTCATGTTGACTACGTAATTAATGATAATCTCTATATAAACTTATTTACAAAATATGAACATCAGATGCCCGGCACACAAAAAATTAATCCTAATGATACTGTTACCTGGCCATTTTTAGCACCTGGTTGTCCATATGACAATGTTGCCGTTGATATTGATTATGAACCAGGTACTTATATGTTTGCTGAATTGGAGCCGCACTATAAAATTCCTTTAAAAGACAAAGCAAATCTTGAGTTATTATTATCATTTGCTTATGAGAAGGAGGAAGCCGGTGTATATAAATTCCCTGAAGAGTTAGCTGGTGGAATAGAGCTTGATTTAGAAGATGATTGGGAACTTATTACAATTACACCTACCTTTACTATTGAAAATTGGGATAAGGACGCTGTTCCTTTTGAATTTGAAATAAAATATACTTATGCTTATGATGGAAAGAAATATCCTGTTTTTAATAGATGGCAGTTTAATTTAAAGATTTATACTAAATTATTCTAACAGTTTTATTTCTTAATACTTTATAAAACCGGGTTATTTTCAATAATGACCCGGTTTTATATTTTTCTTTGGATTAAATTATGACAGAAGAGACACCAACAATATTGATAGTTGATGATGATTTAGATATTGTTGAATTTATCGCGATGGGTTTGGAAGTTGAGGGATTTAACCCTATCAAAGCATACAATGGTACTGAAGCATTAAAAATTCTTGAAACCACGATCCCTGATTTAATTTTACTTGATATTATGATGCCTGATATCAGTGGTTATGAAGTCTGTAAGGAATTGAAGATGCAGAAGAGATTTAATCTAATCCCCATAATTATGCTTACAGCAAAGTTAAAGGATCGAGATAAATACGAAGGTTTTGTAACTGGTGCTGATGAATATTTTACAAAACCCTTTGATTTTGACACACTAGTAGATGTTATTCGAAGGAAACTTACTGAGAACCATGATCTTCGTGAAAATAAGGGTTTAAAAGAAAGTATTAATTTTTCAATTGCCAGTAAGTTTGAGTATCTTAAACAGGTCAACGACCTTATCACAAAATTATTTATCAATACAGGGATGGAATCATCTGAGATTTTTCAAATGAAGTTTGCAATACATGAATTGGTAGTAAATGCAATACAGCATGGGAATCTGGATGATGCAGAAAAGAAAGTAAAAATAAATTATACTTTATATAAAGATTCACTTGTGATTGAAATTATTGATGAGGGCGAAGGTTTTGATTTTGAGGAAATAAAGAACCCTACTTCCGAAGAGAACATTGAGAAAGATCGAGGTCGGGGTATTTTTATGGTAAGAAACCTTATGGATAAGGTTGAGTTTATTGAACCCGGCAATCATGTAATCATGACTAAAAAGCTTCAACCTACCGCTGCGTAGAGATTTATTGAAATATTTTAATAAAAATACGTAAATATAAATGTAACAGGAAAACCGTTAGGAGTTAAGTAAATGATGAAGCGGTTCATAATTTTATTAAGTCTAATAACCCTCTTAAGTCTCCCGTTGTTTGGAGAAGAGAAGGTTTATGAACAATCCAAGCTCAAGAGGGTAAAGATCAACTTTGGTAAGATTATCAAGCTCTCAATAATCTCACCAAAGGGCAGTATTCAATTAATAAAGAGTAAAGATGAAGTAATTGTCAATGCGGTTTTTACAATAACAAGTAACTCAAAGGATTCTTTAAAGAGTTCATTAGATCTTTCCTCAATTGATATTAGGAAAGATAAAGATAAAATTATTATTGAAGCGAAAGTTCCTCGCAATTATGTTTCATATAATCAGGTAATTCTCAATCAGCCTGAAGAGCTTGAGAATGCTGTCAGGAAAATCTCAAAGAAGAAGACGGATTTCGATGCAGTAACTGTTGATTTTTATGTAACGATTCCTGAGAAGATCAAGTTTATTTATCTTGAGAACTCTTCAGGCAGTATAGATATTTCCGGGATATCTTCTGATTTAAAAATTAATAGTAAACATGGCGAGTTAAATATTGAAAATGTAAAAGGAGATATTGATATTAAGCATAGTTATGGAGATATAACCTTAATAAAGATAGATGGTGATATTTCACTTGATAATTCACATGGTCGAGTATTCATTAAACAAGCCAACAATATAACTGTTAAGAACTCTTATAAAGCAGTTTTAGTAGAAGAGGTTGAGGGAGATATTTCAATTGAGAATAAAAATGCTGATGTTAAACTTAAGAAAGTAAGATTACATAAGACAAAAAGGGATTCCACTAAGAGAGTTAAAGTTCAAAACAGGACAGGAAATATCATTATTTATCCTGAGAAAAAGCCTTCAATAACTTTAAAAGCGAAATCCAATTCCGGATTAATCTCCTGTGATTATCCAATCCAGTCCACAGTTTCTGATGAAGATGAGCTTTCGGGTATTATCGGTGATGGGGATGTTTTTGTTGAACTGGAAACTTATGATGCTGAAATCAAGATAATTGAAAAATCAGAAACCGACTCAAAAAAGAAAAGTGAAGGTAAAGGTGAACGATCAGATTAAAGGTCTTTATTAATTTTAATTCCTTTACTCCATTGCATCTCACCAAGAATTGCCTGATTAATATTTGTTAAGTGATCACCAATCTTTTCAAGATTTACCATAAAATCCAGGAATACAAAACCAGCTTCAGGAGAACATTGACCCTTATTTAATCTATCCATATGTGAGATACGGAATGCAATAAATAAATTATTTATTTCATTTTCAAGCACAAGGTTTTCCTTTGCGAGAATCTTATCAATGGTCTTTAAAGCAGTTCTTGTTCCCAAGACCATTTTTAAAACCAAGTTATACATTGATTTAATTTCATCTTTTGCCCGTTGTGAGAATTCAATTTTTTTATCCAATCTAATATCGATTAATTCAATAATATTAATACAGTGGTCCCCTATTCTTTCTATATCGTTAATAGTATGCATGAGGACTGGCAGGACTTCCGATTCATTATCCGTAAGACTCTCCCTTGCAGAAACCTTGACAAGGAAATAAGTAATATCACTCTGGAGATGATCAAGGAGTCGTTCACGTTTCTGGATGTCCTCAAATTTCTTGGTGCTTTTATTATTGAACGCAGCAACTGATAATTCTAATGTCTCATTTGCAATCTCCAGCATGCGGCCAACTTCTTTCTCAGCTTGCGGTATTGCAAGTCCGGGGTTATCAGCGAATCTCTCGTCAATGAATTTAAGTTTAAATTCTAATTCATCCTCATCTCCCGGGATCAATTTTCTTGTTATCATAGCAATTAACCCTAAAAACGGAAGAAAAAGAAGACTATTAAAAACATTAAATAAAGTATGTGAATTTGCGATATGTCTCTCGATATTCTCTCCTAATAAAATATCACCAGGAGTAATTTTATTGACTAAGAATATATAAATCGGTGTACCAGCTACTTTCACCTGAAACAGAATAAACATTAGAAGAACACCTAATACATTAAAAGTAGTATGAGCTAATGCTGCACGTTTCGCAGTTATATTTGTTCCGATACTGGCGAGCAGAGCAGTAATTGTTGTTCCAATATTCTCCCCGAAAATCAGGGGTACAGCAATATATATATCAATTACCCCTGCCGAAGCTAAAGCAAGAGTCAAACCAATTGTTGCAGAGGAAGATTGGAATATTACTGTAAAGAATGCTCCTACAAGGATCCCGAAAAGTGGACCCCAAAAAGGCATTTGAGATTTTAAACTGAAGAAACCGAATAATTTAATTACTTGTTCACTTTCTTTCAATGGGACAGAGCCATCTTTCATAATAGTCAATCCTAAGAATAATAATCCAAAACCCAGAAGAATTTGTCCTATGAATTTGACTTTATTTCTTTTTGAAAAAAGATACAAAGGCATACCTAAACCTATTATTGGTAAGGCAATCTGTGAAATTTTAAATGCAATTATCTGTGCAGTGATGGTTGTCCCGATATTAGCCCCAAGAATTACACCCATCGCCTGAATCAAGTTTAATAAACCCGCATTACAAAAGCCAACAACCATTACAGTAGTTGCACTGGAAGATTGGATAATAGCAGTTATAACCGTACCAACCATTAAACCCATAAACCTATTATTTGTAAGAAAATTCAATATCTTATGCAGCTGTTTCCCAGCAAAACTCTGTAAACCGTCCGACATTAATTTCATTCCAAAAAGAAATAAACCTAAGCCGCCTATTAATTTAAAAATAATAGAAATGACATTCCCCATTATAATCTCCCCTGAATTTTAAATGCTGATGGGCATATTTTCTTCATCGGACACTCTGAACATTTTGGTTTTCGAGCTATACAAAAAGTTCGACCATGCCAAATTAATTGATTTGAAAACCTTATCCATCTCTTCCTCGGAATTGAAACCATTAGATCTTTCTCAATCTTTTCTGGATTTTTTTCTTCTGTTAGTCCTAATCGATTAGCTAATCTCTTAACATGAGTATCAACTACTATCCCTGGAATTCCAAAGTAACCTCCTAAAACACAATTAGCGGTCTTTCGGCCTACACCCGGAAGTGAAATTAAGTCTTCCAATTTATCCGGAACATTTCCATTAAAATCTGATATCAATTTTTTACTGCAGCCTATTAAACTTTTAGCTTTATTTCGGAAAAAACCTGTCTTCTTAATATCACTTTCTAATTCTACTTTTTTAACCTTCACAAAATCTTCTGGTTTTTTATACTTCTTAAAAAGTTCTTTTGTAACTTGATTAATAATTTTATCAGTACTCTGTGCCGATAAAATAGTTGCGATCAACAACTCGAATGGTGTAGAGTAATTAAGAGCTGTTTTCGGTTCAGGATATTCCTTATCAAGAATCCTTAATAATTTTGATATGTACTTTTTATCTACTTGCAAGGCGCTCTTTCCTGTGTTCTTTTATAAATTTTTCAAATTCACTTTGTTCAAGTGTATTAAGGATATCGTTCTTCGTTAACCATCCTTTTCTTGCAATACCAATACCGAATTTATCAAAATCAATACCCTCTAATTTATGAGCATCTGTTGAAATTATTATTTTTACTCCAAGCTCTTTAGCCTGCTTACAATACCTCCAATCAAGATCAAGGCGTTGAGGGTTTGAATTTATCTCAATCATTACATTTTCAGCTGCAGCAGTTTTAATTATTTCTGTTAGATTGACCTTGTATGGTTTTCGAGTTAATAATAACCGTCCGGAAGGATGTCCCAATATTGAAAGATACGGATTCTTCATTGCAGTAATAATTCTAATCGTCATCTCGTCTTCCTGCATTTTAAAACCTGAATGTATCGAACCAAAAACTAAGTCAAACCCGCTTAACATCTCATCATCATAGTCAAGACTGCCATCCATCAAAATATCGGATTCAATTGCTTTAAATATCTTAAACTCCTTATCTTTAAACTTCTTATTAACCTGGTCAATCTCATCCCATTGGTGTATGATATCTGCTTCTTTTAAACCACCTGCATAAAAAGCTGCTTTTGAATGGTCTGAAATTACAAGATACGAATATCCTTTTTGAAAACAATAATCTGCTAATTCTTCAATTGTATTCAAGCCATCAGAATAAGTCGAATGTACATGTATAACGCCTTTCAAATCAATCTCTTTTACAAGGTCCGGAATTAAACCATCCTTTGCTGATTGAATTTCACCAGTATTCTCTCTTAACTCAGGAGGGATAAAGGAAAGTTGAAGTTCCTTGAATATTTCTTCTTCTGAAGAACATTCAATCCTTTCATTATTTTTATAGAGACCATTTTTATTCAATTGATAATTAATCTCATTTGTATAATCCTGCATTGTAAGATTATAATCCAAGCTCCCTGTAAAGTGGTGCAAGGCAAATGGAAATTCTTCTTCTTTTATTATATTTAAATTCACAATGAGCCCGGAAGTTAATTTTATAATCCCATCGTTTTCACCTTGCTCAATTACTTTCGAAGCATCAGGAAATTCCACAAACCTCTTAACTACTTCCCCGGGATCAGAACTTTGAACTAAGATATTAATATTATTTACTATCTCGTTCCTTCGTCGTAAACTCCCGGCAATCTCTATCCTATCTACTGATTCTAAAATATTAAGATGCTTAATAAGTTCTTCTGAAATTATAGTTGCATGATTAATTAAGCTGCTGCCAATTGTAGTTTTTAAATATTCAATCCCTCTCAGGAAATGGTCTTGAGAACGCTTACCAAAACCCTTGATCCCCTCAACTTTACCATCTCTACAAGCTCGTTCAAGTCGATGGATTGAAGTAATATTTAATTCATTTATTAATATATGAATCTTCTTCGGACCCAATCCCTGGATTCGAAGAAGCTCAAGAACATTATCGGTAACCTGTTCGCGAAGATCATTATAATATAAAATGTCCCCGGTGCGAATAAACTCGGTAATTTCTTGAGAGAGCTTTTCGCCAATTCCCTTTAACTTCTCTAATCCGCCTTCGCGTGAGAGCTTTTCAATATCATCAGAAAGGTTTTCTATGACCCTGGCAGCATTGTAATAAGACCGGGACTTGAATGGATTCTCACCGAGAATGATTAGCATGTCTCCAATTAATTTGAAAATGTTTACTAATTTTTCCTTTTCCATACCCTTAATAATTTTTGTAATTCTATCATAATTTGAAATATAAGTCAATTAAATTCTTATTCTAAAGTTTCACCATTTTTTTCGTTAATGTGGAGTGCTTCAAAAAAAACTGATTTTCATGATTCAAAGTGCTTGTAATACTTATGTTTTCAATATTTGTCCTGTAAGGACAATTGTTATCCCTACGGGATAAAAAGTAAAATCAAAATACTATATCATAAATCAATTTATTATATGAAAGAATATTCGAGTCATAAGTCATAGGCCGGCACCCGAATCTACTCACCTTTTCAAACTAAATTAATTACCTAAATTTTCTGCTTTGCCCCATCCTCCAGAACTAACCTGGATTATATTATTATCCTTTTCAAATAATGTATAATAATATAAATATTTTTCTTTTGAAGGTATATAAACTCTATAAGTATGGCTAAACATCTTTCTATATTTTTTAATACTATATACTTTAAGAATACAGGACATTTTTTCTTGGCTTAATTCTTTTTTAAAAGTAATACTAATAGTAGCATCGCTAATTGGCCTATAATGACCTGGACTATACTCAATTAATGGATTTATTTTCACCTTTTCAATTATAATATAATTTTTTGATTTTACATTATTCAATTCAGATTTCATTTTTTCTTTCCACTTCTTTACCTTTTCTGGTTTATTTCCAGGAAGAAACCATTTATCCTCCAATTTTTTAAAATAAAAATAAACATTTTTCAAATCTTCTTGATTATTTAATTTAACATAATATTTCCTTGTTTCAATTCTATTATAAGTATCCTTTCTTAATTTAAATATTTCACAATTCATCTGTTTGAAAATATTCTTTAATTCTTGTTCCTCTTTTTCTGAAGAATTTACTTGAGAATTATTTATTTCCCCATTAAATAACCAAAATCTACTGACTCCAAAAACAAAAGAAATGTGCCAATTAATATATTCAGGTTTTATTTCCATTCGTGTAAAATTTGTATAATTAATTTCAGTATCTTGACTTATTATTTCTTCATATTCATTTATCTGCTCATCCAATCCCGGCCAATCGGGATACTTCAATTCCTTCTTAAACAAATGTTTGGAGCTCGAACAACCATTAATTATAAATAAAGATATAAGCACACTTGCAATCACGAAAAACACACCCCATAAAAGATATCTTTTATTCATGCTCATACTCCTAATTTGATTGATGTTAATAAATTATCAGTATTATTTTTACGTGTTCGTTTCCGGTTCTTGTTGTACTTGCTCATCTTTAATCATTCCTTATTCCCAGGTTAGATTGCCGCGTCGCTTCGCTTCTCGCAATGACAAATAACATTGATACAAACCGCAAGTATCATAATACCATTTTCAACTTGGAAGATATGCAAATCCTAAGGACCAACTAACCTACTTTAAATGTTTACTCCTAAAAAAGTATGTGGTCTCCCAAATCTCAACTATATTCTCTTCATAATATATTGCAACAAGAAAATCACTTTTGATCTCTGATTTGAAAATCCTGACCGGGGAATTCTTGTCCAAATCCATGAAATCATACCAATGCCCTTTTTCATTTTTAATGTAAGTTAAATATGCACTTTCGCTATTTAATTTAAATTGAAAACAATATATCCTGGCACCTTTATATATCTGTAAAAAATACAATTTATTATTAAAGATATCATCAACAAATAATTTGATCTCATCAACACCAGCAACTTGTTTTATTAAAAATATCTCCCGGCCTTCATATTTAACATCATCCTTGATATCTTTCAACTTCATACCTATATATAATTGCTGTAAACCTTCAGGCATAAAACGGGAACTTCTTGGTAGAACCTTAATTTTTCCGGCAGTATATGTATCTAATGATTTGCTTAAAAAACCCTTACCAAGATATGATAAAACACAACATGAAAATAATATTATTATAACTGTCGTCAAAAAGAATATTATAAAAGTGGATTTTGGATTTCTCTCTGATGTCATTGAATTAACCAAATCTTACCCCGCATTAATACTTTTAACTACATAAGACATTATCGCATTATATAAAGCTTCCGAACCTAAGTTTGAACAATGTGCCTTACCTTCCGGTAATTCTTCACCTAATGCATCAAGTATCATCTCATCAGTTATCTCTGCTGCTTCATCAACATGCTTTCCCTTTGCAAGCTCTGTCATAATACTACCTAATGCAATCGCTGAAGGACAACCTTTACATAGGAATTTAATCTCTGTAATGTGTTCATGCTCTACTTTAATATATACCTCGATATAGTCCCCGCATTCGGGGTCTCCATATCGACCAATACCGTCAGGGTTATCAAGCTTACCCATGTTTCTCGGGTTCATGAAATGTTCTAAAGTCTTCTTAGAATATACCATATATTATATATTTTTAAAAATTAGCTTATAATTAAATTATAACATTTTAAGTAAATTATTTCAAGTCTTTATTTTCAGAATAGAGATAATTTATTTTAACAGGGAACTAATGAGAACATAACGCATCGCTTCGTTCTGCAATGAAAAATGAATAATATTTTGCTTTATATATAACAATGCTTTTATTCAGAGCTGGAGATGCTCAAAGATTCTATTGAATGCAAAAAATATTTTTTACAGGGAACTAACGAGAATTGACGAGAACTAAAAAAACAAAAATAAAAAAGTAAATAACCGGTACCCTATGTCAATATCCTTAACACATGTAAGTTACCCTTATGTGTGACTAATATTAAGAGATCGTTATCAATAATAAATCTAACTATAAAATCATCTTTATCTGTAGTTGTTATTTTTTC
>DAOVMD010000376.1 GCA_030630935.1 Candidatus Mcinerneyibacteriota bacterium
TAGATACTAGATCGAGACAGTACTGAATGCTGACAATACTTTATCTAGGTCTAGCTCTAGATCTGGAAAAATAAAGAATAGGGTGCCGACCATTAGCGCAGCTTTTGCTGCGATCTCATTTAAGCAAGTCTGCGACCCAAGGGAGTTGATCCCGATTTTTAAAATCGGGATAAAAAGTAACAATGAATAGTGAAAAATGAATAATGATTTTGCGTTATTGATTACGATGCTTTGGTTTAGAGCAATATTTCTTAATATAAAAATTTTAATTATTTATCCAAGACCAAAGTATTGTATCCAAAACGGTGTAGGGGCGAAGGTCCTTCGCCCTGATCATGATTAATAATCCTCCTGTATGAAAAAAATAAGGACAATAAGATCCCATAAAAAAATAAACCTTGAAATTCAGTTTTAAATAGTGTAAAATATACTTTATTAAATTTAAAATATAGGAGTTAGAAGATGGACCGTCGGAAAAAGATAATCTGGGGAATATTTTCAATTTGGCCAATATGCTGGCTTATTCTTTCTGTATGTGGAGCTATGGATTTGGTTATGGGTACGGGCATGGGTATGAGTTCTCAGCAATCTAATGATCTCCCTCCGATTGTTGCAATATTAATGGTTTTTATAATGTTTTTTCATTTTGCAACGATCATTGAGATCTGGGTTATGATAATATTATATATCATAAGAATACTGAAGGATGAGAGCTTTGATCAGAACAATAAAATATTATGGGTAATTTTAATTATTTTCTTTAGTTTTATTACAATGCCGTTATTTTGGTATTTAAATATTTGGCAGGAAAAGGATCTGAACATAATAAAGAAGTAAAGTTAAAAATTATTTTATTTTAAAGGTTGAATATGATAAGGAGATTATTACCTGAATTTATAGAGTCGAAATTCCTTGAAGGGAAGCAGGTCGGGAAATTATCGGGCTCAATTATTTCAATTGATATTAAAGGTTTCACTCCGCTTACTGATGAATTAATGAATCAAGGTTCACAGGGAATTGAGATACTTTCGGAGATATTAAATCAGGTATTTTCACCAATAATAAATTTAGTTTATTCTAATGGTGGTTGGGTAACACATTTTGCTGGTGATGCATTATCAGCTTTTTTTAAAGGTATGACATCTGATGAAGTCGTAGAAGTTATTGATCTTATCCAGGAAGAATTTGAATTACATAATAATATTAAAACAGCAGTTGGTAATTTCAAATTAGATATCCGGATTGGTTTAGCTTCCGGAACAATTAATTGGGGGATAGTTACTTGTGAACCTTATAATCTCTTTTATTTCAAAGGTTCACCTTTAGATCAAAGTACATTATATACTTTTTCCAGAACTAAATATCCAAGGAAAAATCTGCAGTCCAGAACTTCAATCCCAATAAACATTCCAATCATAAAGACAAAAGTAAAGACGTTAAAGAAATTCTTTCCTGGTGTAATCTTGAAAATAAAATCTTCAGGTGAATTCAGGGAAATTGTTTCAGTTTTTATTTCTTTTAAATCACAGCAAAGTAATTTCAAGAAATTCATAAAAAAGCTATCTGGGTTAACAGAAAAATATAAAGGTTACTTAAATAAAATTGCATTCGGCAACAAGGGCGGAGTAGCATTAATTATTTTTGGAGCACCTGTTGCAATTGAGAATGCAGTTGCGCACGCATTGAATTTAACTTCAGAACTCCAGCACAATTTTCCCGGGCTTAAAATATCTGTCACCAAAGGTCGGGCTTTTGCAGGATTTATGGGAAGTTCATTAAGATCGGAATATACCTGTATTGGGAAGACAGTTAACCTATCAGCTCGATTCCTTGAGAAAGCGAAACCGGGAACCATCCTTGTAGATAAGAATATATTTGAATCGGGGAGTTCGGAGTTTTATTTTACCGGGTTAGGGCGAATTCCAATTCGGGGTTTTAAAGGGAAGGTCCCGTTATATTTATTAAATGGCAAGAAAAAGAAGCTCAAAGATTTTTTCCAGGGAAGGATGATCGGACGTGAAGCCGAGCTGAAGAGAATGTATAAATATACTGATTTAATTACTCAAGGTGAATTCGGCGGTATAATTTATATTGAAGGTGAAGGCGGTATTGGTAAGAGCCGGTTATTAGAAAGGTTCAAGACCAATCTTAAAAACGAAAACTTCAACTGGTTTTACCTTCCCTGTGACGAGATAGTCAGGGAGAGTTTTAATCCATTTATTTATTTCCTGAAAAGTTATTTTAATCAGGACGAGGACATTGCTAATCTTCAGAATAAAAATAACTTTGAAAAGCAATTCAAGTTCTTAATTTCAAATTGCCCTAATAAAGAGATCGTAACTGAGTTAAAGCGAACAAAATCTATTCTTTCCCAACTCGTAAATATTCATGTTAAAGATTCGCTTTATGATAAGTTAGATTCAAAGGGTAAGTATGAGAATTTAAAATTTGCGATTAAGAATTTGATTAAAGCTGCAAGTTTATTGAAACCAACCATCATCGAATTAGATGATAGTCATTGGATTGATCCTGACTCAATTAACCTGATTAAAGTATTAATTAATAATGTTCAAGGTTTCCCATTTTTAATTATTTCCGAATTCAGGAGATATGAATCGGGTAAGGTATTTAATGATCTATTTATTAACACTGCTTCCCTGACAATAAATTTAAAGAGATTTACATTAAGTTTAACCCGTGCATTAATTGAAGACCGGCTCAAAGAGAAAGTCACTGATAATCTTGTTAAGGTAATCTGGAAGAAAAGTGAAGGGATCCCATTCTATATTGAACAGTTAATATCATACTTAGATGAGACCGGGGCATTGATTAAAGTTAAAAAGCGTATTGGTTTATCATTAGAGAAAATAAATATCCCGGGTGAGATCAGTTCAATTATTATTGCACGCGTTGATAAATTAAAGTATCACTTGCGCGACCTGATTAAGAATGCTTCAGTCTTAGGGAAGGAATTTTCTGTTAGAGTTCTATCTAAAATGTTAAAGGGGCGTGTGATTGAAAAGAATCTTAAGGATATTGAGAGTGAAGCAATCTGGTCACCCCTAAATGAATTGACTTATATTTTTAAGAGTGCTTTAATCCGGGATACTGTGTATGAGATGCAGTTGAAAAAAACATTAAGGAACCTTCATCAGCTTGCTGCGGAAGCGATTGAGAGAACCTATAAGAAGAAATTAAAACCGCACTATGGAGAGTTAGCATTCCATTTTGAGAAATCTGCAAATGCAAAGAAGTCAAGGGAATATTTATTAAAGGCAGGTGATCAAGCGAAGAAAGCATTTAAAAACAGTGAAGCTCTTGAGTATTATAATAGATTGAATAAATATTTAAAGATTCCGCAGAACAGGATTGAGAATATTATAAAGATTGGAATTATGCAGGAGTTTTTGGGGGCTTGGAATAAATCAGAAAAGCATTACAGAGAAGCATTAAAGAGGAGCATTACAATTAATGACCCGGAATGGATCGCACGGAGCAAGAATTCACTCGGCAATTTAATTGGAGTAAGAGGGTCTTTTTTTGATGCACTTGAATTAATTGAAGATGCTAATAAAATATTTAAAAAGATTAAACTTAAGCGCGGGATTGTAAATA
>DAOVMD010000015.1 GCA_030630935.1 Candidatus Mcinerneyibacteriota bacterium
CATGGATTCATGCAGAAATCCTGGAATTTAAAAGCAGGATTTGATAGACTCCTGCTTTTTGAAAACACAAAATATTCTAATATCGTATTTTTGCGGGGAAAAGGCGAGAACAAGGATACCATTTCAATCTTGAGTAATGGAAGGTTAATTTATTCAGATGGCTGGGAAGAAGGAGCAAAGGAGAAGACAGGATTCCTTTTAAATGTTCACCCGTCTCCGGAAACAATCTTGGTCCTCGGGTTACCAGCTTTTCAGAGTATTGAAGTACTTGAAAAGATGAAATTAAAAGAAACTACAATCATTGTGAATGATCCATTCTTCAAAGCAATGGGGACGTTCTTTCATTTTCCCGGTAAGATTCAAGTAGGTGATGGTAGAAGATATTTGAAAACCTTGACTAATAAAAAATTTGATATAATCTGGGTAACTTATTATGAACCAATGAGCATCTCAGGGAACCGGTATTTTACACAAGAATTTTTTAACCTGGTAAACCGGCATTTGAAAGATGACGGTTTCTTTATTATTAATGTCAATGGTTCCGAAAACTTCCTGTCTGAGAACCAGGGAATGATGATTGCAAATTTATATAATACATTGAACTCCGAATTTGAATTCATTAGATTTTCACCGGGGGATGAGTTCATATTCTTCGCTTCGAAAAATAAATTTATTTTTGAACCGAAGGAATTATTTTTAAAATATCAAAAGGAGCCTAAAGAATATAAAGAATTTAAACCAGAGATTTTTCTTATAAAAATTCAGCCTGACCGGGAAAAATATTTTTTAAGTATCCTCAAAAAATTTGATATTACTATTAACACCGATCTTCACCCGATTTTATTTCTTAATTCGATTTCGGTTTGGGGTGAGATAAATGAAACAAGGACATTAGAGCTATTCAGCCGTCTATCAAAAAAAACTAAATTTATTATTTGGATTATAGTTGGTTTAATTATAATTGTGTCAATTTCGCTTTTATTTAGAAAGAGGACTTATGGATTTAACACATCATCCATTACATGGTCTCTTATTACAACAGGAACAACTGCAATTTCTTTTGAACTGATATGCTTATACCTTTTTCAGATTAGCTTCGGAAATATCTTTGAGAAGATTGGTCTTTTAACAGGAGTATTCATGTTCGGGATTGCACTTGGAGCTCTAATTGGTTTGAAATTAAAGAATTCCGGGAAAACACTATTTATAATTTTAGAAGCAGGAATTGTAATTTTATGCTTGATTAATTGGTGGTTTTCTGATAAAATAATTTATATGAAAGATTTTAGTATGTCAATGTTTATAATTTCTTTACTTTTTTTAATGGGCTTGATATCAGGAATTGAATTTCCCATTGCGGCCAAACTTTTAAAGAGATTTCAAAAAAAACTTAATCACCGTGCTGCCTGGGTCTTGAGTTCCGATTTATTCGGGGCTCTTATCGGAAGTTGTATTGTTCCTTTGCTGCTTGTTCCGGCAGTAGGTCTTAAGACAACCTTAATTCTAATTAGTCTGATTAATTTATCAAGCTTCGTAATTTTAATATTAAGAGAGTTTATAACTAAGGAAAGAGTTCCTAACTAAAATGATAGTATCATTAATGATATTTGTATTGTTACTTTTTTTCTCAGCATTATTTTCAGGTTCCGAAACAGCGTTCTTCTCTTTGAAATATTATCAGATAGTAAAAGTTATAGAAGAAGATTCTAAAAAAGGTAATCAAATTAAGAAACTTCTTTCTAAACCAAGTAAACTACTGTCAACAATTTTATTCGGGAACATGCTGGTTAATATCTTTATGTCTTCGCTGGTAGCGTCACTATTTCTAAAGATGAGATACGAATATTCCGAGTTGATTTCTATTTTAATTACTACATTCGTACTCTTGATTTTCGGGGAAGTCACTCCAAAACTACTGGCCGTAAAAAATCCAAAATCATTTTCGAAGAGGATAGTTTCATTAATGATATTCTTTGAAAACATTACAACACCTATTACTGCTATAATTGCATGGATTACAGATCTTTCAATTAAAATTCTGCACTTATCATTTGGAAAACCTTCAAATAAAATTATGAAGACTGAGTTAAAGGATTTCTTTATTGACCATGATGATAAAGCGACTCTGGACATTTATGAGAAGCAAATGATATTAAATCTGTATGAATTCTCCGACAGGAAAGCAATTGAAATCATGAGACCCAGAACCGAAGTGTTTACAATTGAAAATAGTAATGATATAGATAGTGTCATCGGCAAAGTTAAAGAGACAGATTTTTCAAGGATTCCAATATTTGAAGATAATTTTGAAAATATAATAGGTATATTATATGTTAGGGATTTAATATTAGTTCAGAGTAATAATAAAACGTTTATTCTTTCCGGGATTTTAAAACCGGCATACTTTATTCCTGAGTATAAGAAGGTTGATGAGCTCTTCATAGAATTTATAAAGAAACATATTCACTTTGCTGTTGTGGTTGATGAGTATGGCGGGTTTTCAGGTATTATTACCCTTGAAGATATTCTTGAAGAGATAATAGGAGAGATTGAGGATAAAGAAGAGTTTGAGATTAAAATTGAGAAAACAGATGAGAAGACGTATATAGTTGAAGGTCGGCTTGAACTTGGTGAGTTTAATCAAAGGTTTAATGTTAACTTAGAATCAAAAGACGCTGAAACATTAAATGGTTTATTACTTGAGAAATTCGGGGAGATTCCTGAAGAAGGTGAAGTTCTGGAAATTAATAAGATTAAATTTGAGATGTTAGCAGTCTCAAATAATAAAATTGATAAAATAAGGGTATTCTTTAAATGATCTGGTCAGGAGTTGTAATAATTATAATTTCATTATTATTTGCAGCATTCTTCTCTGGGATAGAGATAGGAGTGATCTCAATCAGTAAGATTAAATTACTCCGGAAATTAAAGCAGGCTCGACCAGGTGCGAAGATAACAAAGAAGCTGCTCGGAAATTTAGAGAGATTACTCGGCACTACACTGGTAGGGACAAATATCGCAATTGTAATTGCATCCACTTTGTTAACAGGATTATTATACCGGAACTATCCCGATTCTGCTGAATATTTCAGTTTAATAATTCTTACTCCTATCGTATTAATATTTTGCGAAGCAATACCAAAGGCAATGTTTAGAGAATATAAAAACTCAATGACGATTGAATTATCTCCTATCCTTAATCTATTCTATTATATATTCTACCCGATAGTAGTAATAATTAACTTCTTCTCTCATCTCTTGATTAGAATTATGGGGGGTAAACAAATTAAGAAGAATCCGTATATCTCAAGAGATGAATTGAAAATCATTGCCCTGGAAAGTTATAAGGGTAAAGAAGGTGAGGCTCTTAGACAGATTGCAGGAAGGATATTTTATTTTGGGGAGAAAACCGCTGAAGAAATCATGCTTCCCTTGAATGAAATTGTAATGCTGGAGAAAACACAGACTGTTAAAGAGCTCAGGGAGATATTTGAAAAGATAAAACTCTCAAGATATCCGGTTTATTCAAGGAAAATCGATAACCTGATTGGGTATATTAATATTAAAGATATCCTTGCAGTTGGAAATAATAAAAGAATCTCAAGCTTTATGAGAAAAGTTTTGTTAGTTGAGAAGGATTTACATTTAGAAAAATTATTGACTTTATTCCGAAAGGGTGCTGAGCAGTTGGTTTTTGTAAAGGAGAATAATTCAATATTAGGTATGATTACACTTGAAGATGTTTTAGAGGAACTTGTAGGTGAGATAAAAGATGAGTATGAACCTGAATAACATAGGAATTATAGGCTTCGGTCGTGCAGGAAATTTAATCTATAATATCTTTGGGAAGAAAACCAGGCTTTATGATTCAAAGGTTCGTAGAGTTCTTCAAGTGAAACCAAAGAGTTATAAGAACGATTTATCAATTCTTGTTCAGAGAAGTGACCTGATCTTTATCTCAACTCCTGATGATAAAATAAAGGGAGTAATAAAGAAAATAATTAATTTAAATCTGAAAATAAAAGGGAAGTTATTTTTACACTTGAGCGGTGTCCTGGATTCTTCAGTCCTAATGCCACTATATAAACTTGGAGCTTTAATCGGTGCAGTTCACCCTGCTATTTCAATCGTTGATGTTAAGTGGGTAATAGAAAATAAAGATAATTTTATCTGGACAATTGAATCTGAAAAAAAGGAAAGAACTTCAGTTCAGAAATTATTTAATAAGAAAGGGATAAAAATCTTTCCAATCGAGAAAGATGTAAAATTAATTTATCATCTTGGCTGTGTTTTCCTCTCTAACCTTCCTGTTTTTAACCCCGTCTATGGTGGGGTAATTCTCCGTGAAACAGGTCTTCCTGAACCGATTATTAAGAAAATCAGTACAGGACTTTTAACTTGTCTTGAGCATAATTTAATCCATATTGGGGGACATAAATCTATTACAGGACCAATTATACGCGGTGATATAAGGACGATTGAAATGCACTTGGAGTATTTAAAGGATAGAAAGGAAATACATGATTGGTACTTGACAAAGTGCCGTGAAGCTTCCAGAAAATATAATATTAAAAAATTAAAGTCTTTATAGAGACGTAACTTATGTTTGATAAATATTATTGTTACCCAGAACTATATAAGCGCGTATATATAAATCGTGCAACTGACATTAATAATAATTATACGGAATACCATTTTTTGCAATGATAAAAGGCAATAATGTCGAAAGACATATGCACAGTTATATAGGATGTTAAGAATAGGAATCGATAGAGTGAAATCGATTCCCGGATGTTTAAATGCAAAAGGAAGATAACCAATGAAGGTACCTGATCTGAATCCAGCTGGGTATAGAGAAGCAGTTCTTATTCAGAACAGATTAAGGAAGAAACTTATATTGCAGACTTCATTTGATAAAAATAACGTGAATATAATTGCTGGCTGTGATAATTCGATTATCAAGGAAAAAAACCTTATGCTCGCCGGAGTAATTCTCTTTAAATTTAACGAAGCTAAAGAACTTGTTATTATTGAGAAAACTTTTTCAAAGGGAAAAATTAATTTTCCTTATATCCCCGGTCTGCTGTCATTCCGGGAAATCCCAACCCTTTTATCTGCATTTAAGAAATTAAAAAATAAACCTGATCTAATATTTGCTGATGGCCAGGGTTATGCACATCCACGACGAATGGGGCTCGCATCTCATCTGGGAATAATATTGAACACTCCAACGATTGGAGTTGCAAAATCAAGATATATAGGTGTGTTCAAGGAACCGGGTAAGCGGAAAGGCAGTGTAACAGATTTGGTCGATAAAGACGAAATTATAGGAAAGGTATTTAGAAACCGTGCCAATGTTAAACCTGTCTTTATCTCACCTGGACATCTTGTGGGGATGAATGATATTATTAACCTGGTTAAGATGGTATCCGGAAAATTCCGAATCCCGGTCCCGACAAGAATTGCACATATTGAAACAGGGAAATTTAGAATGGAGCTGTTGAATAATGTTAAGAAAAAATAGAATAGTTTTAATTTCAATCTTCAGTAAATACCGAACATGGAACCTGCCAAATGAAATTGTTAAAAAGCTATCGAACGAATTTCCGGAATTTAAATTTATTCAGACAAAAAATAAATCTGAGTTTCTTAAGTATATCCCTAAAACTGAGATATTACTTTCTTTCCGATTTTCTGCAAAGGATTTTCTAATTGCAAAGAAATTGAAATGGGTCCATTTTGGCGGGGCCGGTGTTGGGAGAATTATATTTGAGCAACTCCTGCAATCAGATGTTATCATCACAAAATCCGCAGGTATAAATGCTGAAGTAGTTGCTGAGATGGCATGGTCGTTCATTCTTGCCCTCGCTAAGATGTTACCTGCCTGGTTAGAAAATAAAAATAAAGGAGATATCCTATCCGATCGAATTAATTTTTTCAATACAAAATCACTATTTGATAAGACCCTTGGGATAATTGGACTT
Organism: Candidatus Mcinerneyibacteriota bacterium; assembly: GCA_030630935.1. Classification (GTDB taxonomy): domain Bacteria; phylum AUK180; class AUK180; order JAQVHJ01; family JAQVHJ01; genus DAOVMD01. Next base: position 5,985 of record DAOVMD010000015.1, read on the forward strand.
GGCAATATTGGAAGAAATATTGCCAGGATTGGAAAAGTTTTTGGGATGAAAATTATTGGTACAAGAAGAAAGTTCAATAAACCACTTGAGAATGTCGATGAGATATTTTCGTCTGATAATATTTATGAAGTTCTGAAACAATCTGATTTTCTTGTCATTGCAGTACCTATTACTCCCGCAACCGATAGAATGATAGGTGAAAAGGAATTTGAATTAATGAAGGATGGAATATTTCTTGTGAATATTTCAAGAGGGAAGATTATTAAAGAAGACCTGTTAATTAAATACCTGAAATCAGGAAAGGTTGCCGGTGCAGGTCTTGATGTCATTGAAAATGAACCGATTGCTCCTGATAACGAATTGTATAAATTACCAAATGTAATTCTTACTCCGCATATTGCCGGATTTCATGACCAGTACTGGGAAAGATTATACGAAATGCTGAGAGCAAACTTCAAACGATATTTAAATGATGAAGAATTAACTAATCAAATCAATAAACAATTCCGATATTAAAGGGAGAGGAAAGAATATGATAAGGAAGTATTATGAAAATAATTTAAAAACAAGTTTAAAAACTTTACTGCTAATTTTTATCTTAAGCTTGGTCTGGTTAATAAATTTCAATGGAATATTTACATCTCGAAAGTCAACTCCGGTTGGCTTAATTCCCCGAGAGGAGTTATTCCAGTTTAATATGCAATATGATTTGAGAATCTCACCGGATGGGAAGAATATTATTTATCGGAGATCCGAAAGTGGTGAAATCAGTTTAATGGTCTATAATATCAAGACCGGAGATAAATCGTTATTGGTTGAAGCAGGAGATAATGTAATCTCCGAATTTGAATGGTTGTCAGATAGTGAGAACATAATTTACCTGATGGATCAAAGTGCAAATGAGTTGGATCGATTATTTAAAATTTCAATCACCGATAAAGTTAATCAGCAGCTTTCAACCGATGATATGATCAATGTTAAAATTTTAAGCCTTAGGTGGAGCGGCGATTCACGTAATAACCTAAAAATCAAAGCATTTTCGAAAAAGGAACTGAGTTGGATATTGTATGATTATGATATTAGAGAGAATACCTGGGAAGAAATCAATAAAATTAGTCCATATACCATGGAAATGTTTTTTGACCACAACCAGGATCTATATGCCTATAAATTTTTTAATCCAAAAGATCAAAATGTAGTCTTCAGTATCTGGAATGATAAAACTAAAACATTTGATAGTGGCTTTTCAATGGGTTTGCTAAGTCAGTATTTCTTTAAACCCATGCGTATATCCAAGGATAAAAAATATATTACTTACCTCGGGATAAATAAACGAACTCTGCATTATGAAGTGATTAAATATAATACTCAAAATTTAGTAGAAGAGATAATTTATATCGCCAAGGATCATGATGTTTTTTATCCAATCTTTGACAGGAATAATGAAAATATCCTTGCCCTGCTGAGAACTACCAAAAAAGGCAGTGAATGGGTTTTCTTTGATAAGAAAATTAAAAGGAAAAGCAAGTTTATTACAAGGAAATTTAAATCGGAACCCTGGTCATTTAGTACATGGGATACCCAGTCTCTATCTATTGTAAGTACCTATTCCGATAAAAACCCGGGAACCTTTTACCTAGCGAATCATAAAAAAAGGAAAGTAAAAAAGCTTTGGGATCAAGCACCTGGTTTAAAAAAATATACCCTGGCAGACCATGAACCATTCTCTTTTATAGTTCGGGACGGAAAAATAATCCATGGGTATTTAACATTTCCCGTCAATAAAAAACGAGAAAACCTTCCAGCTGTTCTTCTAGTACACGGGGGACCGGATGTTTTCAATCCCTGGTACTATAACCCACATTCCCAATGGTTAGCAAATCGAGGATATCTGGTGATTGATATTAACTACCGGGGTACCAGGGGATATGGAGCTGAGTATTGTATCTGCGGATTCAGAGAATGGGGAGCAAAAATGCAAGATGATTTGATAGATGGCGTTAATTGGGTAATTGAAAGGGGGTATGCTAATCCGGAAAGAATTGCGATAATGGGAGGGTCATATGGCGGATATGCAGCATTGTGCGGAGCGGCATTCACCCCTGATAAATTTAAGTGTGCGATTAGTATTAACGGTGTTAGTAATTTGATTACAATGGTGAAATATTTCTATGGTCATGCAGCTGTATCTTTTTATATCAGAGTAGGGGATTGGGAAAAAGATTCCCAAAGACTGATGCAAAACTCTCCCTTATACTATACACAAAAAATTAAAATCCCCATTTTCCTTGTACATGGTGAGAAAGATCATATCGTAAAACTTCAGGAGACTCTCCAGTTTAAACAATTATTAGAAGAACATAAGGTTGAACATAAGTATATGTCTTTTGAAGATGAAACTCATAACTTCAGAAAACCGAAAAATATCTTGATTCTTTACCGGGAAATTGAAAAATTCCTGGCTGATAATCTTGGCGGAGAATATCAAGAACCAACTAGTGAAGAAATTAGAATTATTGAACAATAGAAGTTCGGAGGTTGAGATTAAAACAGTGACTATAAAGAGATATGTAATGTATAAGATAAAAACGACTAAATGTCATTGCGCATCGAAGATCTAGCTTGCGTCAAGAGCAAGCTCTCTTTGTGATGTCGCGCCAATCTCGCTTTCTTACAGGACAAAAGAAAACAAAAACAAAGAAATAAAAGAAAGAATTTTAATCCCGATATCCTACGGACATACGGGACGTCTGCGCTTTGCTTGTCGCAGGACTTTTATCTAAAAAACAACTGTTCTCGGTTCTCTGCTCTCAGTTCTCTGTTCAAGCAACGGAGTTGCTTGAGCATAGACTATAAATAAAGGGATATGGAGAGGATTAATCCATTTACGGGGATGAGATCTGTTTCTTCTTTGAAGAAGAGGTTCATGTCTTTATATTGGAAACCACAGAGAATTTTATATTTTATTTTTGGAGATGGAACATAATATAATCCAGTTCCTATATTAAATCCCCCACCGTTTCTCTTGAATTTTTCTGAGGTATCCAAACCAACATAATTGAATTTCAAGTTGGTAATTTTTTTATCTACATTAATAAGGGTATGCATAATGAATAACCCGAATGAGATGAAAGGTTGATATTTCTCAGTCCTTGATTCAGAAAAGATATATTCGATAGAACTTCCTAATTGATATGAGAATACATCATTATACATTTCATTCTTGATATCGGCATTAACCGTATCACTATACCAAACATCATCATTATAACTTTTAGCCATAGTAAAATTAAAATTAAATTCGAGGTTTAATTTATTCGTTAAAGAATTCTGGTAGCTGAATCCGAACATATAATCTTGAGTCAAGTCCCCGTATTTCCAGAGGTTATTTACATCAACATCTTTCCAGGACTTCAAAAGTGAAGGTGAAGTTCCCAAATGAAATCCAAAATAATGATCCTTTGCAATCGCGATTGTTGGGATCAAAATTATAAGGAATAAAAATAATACTCTAATTTTCTTTATCATCATTCTTGTCCTCCCCGATACCTAACTTATTTTCCAGTATCCTGATTCTATTTAGCATATCTACTTTCTGTTCAAATAAAATCCAAATACTCGATAAAATTATGATTAATATAAACGACAAATCCATTAAAACTCCTGTTTATAATATAATAACTCATTTTAAGAAATTAATCAAGAGAAATCTAACAGGAGTTTCCCTATTTTTTTATTAATATGGAGTGCATCGATGTTCTCAAGCAACTCTCATATACCACGTTGGGTATACGACTTCAGATTGAGATCTATATAACTGCGTATATAATAATCGACATTAAAAAGCATTATTTTCCGTTGCACGTTTGGTCAATTGACCAAACGTGCAACGGACATGAATAATAATTGCAAGGATTTTTTTTACCACAATAAATATTATGTGCGACAGGCACGAACAAAATAGGTTTTATTAAAGTGCTTATGTACATGAAATTAAAGAAATAAAATAACAAATTATATAAGAACACTTTTTTATTTAGTAATAATAATAAATAGTTATGTCGAAAACAATATGCGCAGCTATATAGATTGAGACTAAGTATTGTATGCATGTAATACAGTCTCGATCTAAGGTCTCGGTCTGATTACTGTTGTTTTCCAAAGGAAAATAATGGAGGGACGGTCCTCCCATTTTGTCCCATTCATATCTCTAAATGTCGTTATATTGGAAAATTGGTTTTTTATTTGATTTTTATTGTTTTCATACACGACATAAATGTCGGATATTTTTCTATCATTTTCCTAGGGTTAAAACCCCAGGCTATGAATCATTTTCATAATTGCCATAAATGGCTTTATTACAATATCTTATGTTAAAACCACATGCTATTAATCTTTTTCATAGTAGCCACAAATGGCTTTATTACAATATCTTATGTTAAAACCACAGGCTATTAATCATTTTCATAATTGCCATAAACGGCCTATTCGGTTAAGTATGTTAACCTCAAGAGGAATATAGAATAGAAAGAGCTTCAGCTCTAATGCGAAGAGCCCCGGATTTCAATCCGGGGATTAAATTATCGCACCCTCACAAGGGACTTCAGTCCCAAGTTTAATCCCATTCATGGGATTATTTATCTCTTATACCATTTTTATATTGAATTTATATTATAATTCTGTTATACTATGAATAGATAAATTTTAACTTTTAAAATTAATGCGGGGTTGGCAGATGAAGAAGTATTCATTTTGGGATAAGGTTAAGTATATATTTGATAATACTATGTCCAGGGGTGCGATTGCCCTGATTTTATGGTTAACTGTATTCACGTCAATTCTGATCGTGGTGATCTCTGCGATAACTTTTTTGGGGAACATGGCTCCTGGTAGTCCTAAGTTTCCAGAGTTATTATGGATAGTTTTGATGAGAGCCTTGGATCCTGGCAATGTATCCGGGGATGAGGGAATATTATACCGCCCCTTAATGTTTCTATTAACTTTGATGGGTATTTTTATTTTCAGTACCTTAATCGGTATAATCACTACCGGAATTGAGACTAAGATAGAGGAGTTGAGAGAAGGTAAGTCTCGGGTTATCGAGACTAATCACACCATAATCTTTGGTTGGTCGGAGCAGGTTTTTACTATTATCCAGGAATTGATAATTGCCAATGATAATCAGAAGAAATCCTGTATTGTGATCCTGGGTGAACAATCAAAGGTGGAGATGGAAGAAGAGATTAAGAAGAAGGTCGGGAAGACCGGGAAAACTCGAATAGTCTGCCGTCAGGGTAGCCCTATTGATATTAACGATATTGAGATTGCTAACATTGACAGTTCAAAATCAATAATTATACTATCTCCTGAAACAGAGGACCCCGATTCAAGTGTGATCAAGACCATGCTCGCAATTATTAATAATCCGAATCGGAATCCGGAAACCTATAACATCGTTGCAGAGATCCGTGACCCGAAGAATACGGATGTGGCTCAACTGGTGGGGAAAGATGAAGCAGAGATCGTATTAATCGGGGATTTAATCTCAAAGGTGATTGCTCAGACCTGCCGGCAATCAGGTTTGTCTCAGGTTTATGGAGAGTTGATGTCATTCGAAGGTAATGAGATTTATTTTGCAAAGGAGTCCGGATTAACCGGGAAAATATTCGGGGATGCAATCTTCAGGTATGAGGATTCGGTTTTAATCGGAATTAAACAGAAAGGGAAGCCTCCAAAGCTTAATCCGGCAAAAGATATAATGATTAATGCCGAAGACGAACTTCTCTTTATTGCAGAGGATGATGATACCATGGTCCTCTCTGATATTACCGAGTATAATATAAATGAAACAATTATTAATCACCAGAGGCATGAAGAAGCAAAACAGGAACGAACGCTGATCCTCGGTTGGAACTGGAGAATTACCGGTATTATCAATGAATTAGATAACTATGTCACCGCAGGTTCAGAATTAATTGTAGTGGCTGAGAAGAAGTATGGCGAAAGGATTATTCAAGAATCATGTACCGGGATTAAAAATCAGAGGATTAAATTTATACGTGAGGATACCACTGACCGGAGAACATTGGATCGGTTGAAGATAAACGAATTCAATCATATTATCATCCTTTGTTATTCTGATGATTTAGAACCACAAAAATCAGATGCCAAAACTTTAATAACCCTGCTGCACCTACGGGATATAGCTGAGAAGCTTGAAAAATCCGGGTCAATCGTGAGTGAAATGATTGATATCAGGAACCGAAACCTGGCAGAGATTACCCAGGCAGATGACTTTATTGTGAGTGATAGGTTAACCAGCAAGATAATCTCACAGATTTCCGAGGATAAACTCCTGCACGCAGTTTTCCAGGATCTGTTCTCCCCGGAAGGATCTGAGATTTATCTGAAATCAATTACAGATTATATCTCAACTGATAAAGAAGTGAATTTCTATACCCTGACCGAATCCGCTAAGTTGAAGGATGAAGTCGCGATAGGGTACCGGCTGATGAAATATGCAAATGACTCTACTGAAGCCTATGGTATAAAAATTAATCCTCCTAAATCTCAATTGATAAAAGTTGTTGATGATGATTATTTAATTGTACTGGCAGAAGACTAACTCTCAGCTTCGCTGCAGAGAGCTGAGAATCGAGAGTAGTTGTTCGTGGTTTGTTAACTGTAAATCGTTATTTGTCATTGCGAGGAGTGAACAGCGTGAATGACGCGGCAATCTAAAAAAAACTTTCTCTGTGTCTTCGACGGTTAAAATATTTCTTTCTATATTTAAAAAAAGTTCTCTTCAGTTCCTTGTAAATTTATTTTTTTATTATGCGTGTGTTTAAATTCTTCTGATCAGGATTAAAGCCCTTAACTCCTACTGCATTGTCATATATAATGCAAAATCAATTACCAATAACCATCAATCATAAATCATAAATGTGTAGCGAAGCGAAACTATAACACTTTAACTATTTAGTCTATTCTCTAATTCTTTAATTTTATCTACCATCGTATCAAACCTGATTTTTAGGACTTTGGACCTCTTAATCATATAATAGGTGAAAAAAAATGGCCATAAAAACAAACAACTGAAAAGCCAGGCCATTTGTCCTGTATTTTCTGAGTAAGGTTTTTCTGTAATTGAAATCTGGTAGATCTCGGAATCTTTGTAGACCCAAGTACTTGAAATGATTATAATTAAGATTAAAGATATTCCCATTACTTGCTCCTTTTAAATTTAGTTAATAAAGTATTATAATAGATATTCTACTTGAAGTCAAGGAAGAAAAAGTTTAAATGTTAAATCGCTCAAGTGTTAAAAAAAGTTCAAGAGCTGAAGAAGCTTTGATAGTTCAATTGTTCAAGTGTTGCATGAGTTTAAGTGTTTTTGTAGAGACGTGCCACGGCACGTCTGATAGTTCAATAGTTTAAATGTTATTATAGTTAAAGTGCTGAACGAGTTTTGATAGTTCAATCGTTCAAGTGTTTAAATGTTAGGTTTGCTCAACTCTTAAACTATTTAACGATAGATGTGCAACGACACATCAATAAAATAACTCTTGAACACATGGGAAGCATGTTGTTATAACATTTGAACGATTGAACCATAGACATGCGGTAGCATGTCTTTAAAATAACTCTTGAACGCATGCGGAGCATGCATTTATAACATTTGAACGATTGAACCATAGACATGCGGCAGCATGTCTTTAAAGTAACCCTTGAACATATGCGAAGCATGTTGTTATAACATTTTAACAATTTAACATTTTAACCCTTTCAATTTTTTGATTTTAATTTCAAAAAATTAACATATATTCATTTTTTTATTCCTATAATAGGGGAGAATTTCTAAGGCACGATTCTTGCACATTTTTTATTAGAGGTATTGAAAATGAAGAACTGGTTTTCAAGGACATTCATAGTATTCTTATTATTAGCATTATCTGTTTTAGCTTATGCAGCTTCAAATGATAATAATGTAGAGTGGAATGGTCTTTACCATTCATGGAATAATGATGCGGACGGCTCTGTTCCCGGTGCATCATACCGTTACCGTGAACCATATAATGTTGGTTCACCCGGGACAATCTATGATGACGAAGAAGTAATTCTTACACTTCAAGCATACCAGGGCGACCTTACAGATGTTTGGGTAAGGTGGTGGGACGGAAGTGAAAATTGGACTGGCGGTAACTGGAGTCATAACTTTAATCCTGGTGGTGGTGACCGTGATTACTGGCGAATTAATCTTGGAAAACTCACTCCCGGGATTACCATCTGGTACCAGATCCAGGTAAAGGACGGGACTGATGACGATTATGTTCTTGATATTGCTGACCCGCACTGGTCAAACTCTGATGCTCAGGATGTTGATGAGGATATGTCCGGGGAGACAAGAGTAGAATATTCATTCTATGTCTCTGATGATGATAAATCAGGTCCTGCTCTAACAGATTTCTATCCTGCCGAAATTGAAGTTGGCGCAACATTTTATATCAAGTGTAAAATCTCAGATACCATCACAGATTCCGGAGATAATGACTCAGGGCTATATGATGATAATACCGGGTCTTCAGGTCAGGGTATTTATCTGCTCTGGGATAATGATGGTGAATTGGATATCGATGCGAATGAAATTCAAATGTCTCTCGACTCAGGCTCAACTTATATTACAGATTCTTATCTGCCCGCGGCTGCTACAGGCGCTGATCTTGTATTTAAAATCTATGCTTATAATAATGATTTCGATAGTAACCGGATTGGTGATAGGGACCTAACAGTTTCACCTGTTCAAGGGATTAAGGTGTATTCCAGGTTGGACACTTCAGCTAATGAGATTATTCTATTTCCTACCTGGTCCTGGGACGCAAAGAATATTGTATATATAAAATATAATATTTCTACCGGCGACTCAAATATATTTATTATTCCCGCAGATAAATCTTCTCTCCCAAAACAGTTAACTGTAAATAGCGATAATGTTTTTCATGGTTCAAGAATTACTTTTTCCCCGGATGATTCAAAAGTGATCTTCTCAAAACTTAATAATAGCCAACTGCATATTTTTTCAATCTCATCAGACCCTGATAATTCTGATGCTGCAGTGAAGTACTTTCCAGATAGTGTTCCGAACTATGGTCGTGTACTTGACCCCGATTATGGAACTGCAATTAACCAGTATAATAATGTTGAAAGGATTGTGCTTTCGATCTCGGGTGATATCTGGGTATATGAACCTGACTCCGCAAATTCCCTGAAGAATCTTGTCCGGATTACTGAACTCTCTGACTGGAATCAATCCGACACGCAGATTGATAAAATTTACCTGCCCAAGTGGTCGTATGATAATAAATCCATTGCATTCGTCAGACGCCCCGCTGTCTTACCGAGCCAGGTTTCCAATGCGGATATTTATGTGATAAATGATGTGCAGGATATTATTGAAAGCGCCCTTACTTCAGGGTCAACTATGCCGCCGACAACCTGGGTCGACTCAAGAATAAAAAAGATTTCAACATCTTCAAACCCGGAATGGTATCCTTCATATTCAAGAGATAGTTCTTTAATCTCTTATAATCTTGATTCGAACAACTCATTTAATAATAAAACATTTGTTACCGATCCTGACTCAGCATTAACCCCGGCAAATTTTGATATCTATAAAAGTTCTTCGAATGGACTTGGAACACCTGAAGAAATTGAAGGCAATTCTTATAATGAAGCATTCATTCACTGGGCTCCCGCAGGAGGTGACCTCTTAACGTATATCTCAATCGACGGTTCAGGAAATTGTAATCTCGATATAATCTCTTATCCATCCGTAAAAAATATCGGCGGGTTCAGGAAGGATTCAAGTTCAGAAGTCGTTCTTAAAGATAATAGCTATTCATCAATAAAGTTTCATGCAAACGAATTTAAGTCAAATGAAAGTGTGAGATTCGTAACACCATTACCATTTTCAATGCCATTAACCCAGGCATTAAAACCAATTAATACATTTAGAATTATAGAGTTTGCTTCAGGTCGGGAAGGTTTCAATTACCCGGCTGAGTTAACCTTATTCTATTCCGATGCCCAGGTACGAAATATAAATGAATCAACCTTAAGTATATTGAAATTTGTACCTGAACAGAATAGATGGATTCAGATCTCTTCAAAAATTGATACGAAAAATAATTTAGTGATTGCAAATATAAATTCAACAGGTTTATATGGAATATTCTCCGGGTCAAAAGCTCCAAATATCGATTTCATTGAGCAAGGAAAATTCTTTGCTTTTCCTAACCCGGTCATCTACCCTGAAAATGAAACTGTTCGATTCAGGTCAAACCCATTAAATATTTCTATTAAAGGTTTTGAGATATATTCAATAGATGGAACCTTGATCTATAAACGTGATTTCATACCAAATGAAACAGGAAATAAATCTTGGGGCTTAGTCAATTATAACGGAGACATTGTATCATCCGGTATTTATATCTATATCATAACCGAAGAGACTGGCAAAAAACACGTCGGCAAAATCGCCATAATAAAATAATGTGGAGTGTTCTGCCGGATGATATTTGTCATTGCGAGGAAGGAACGAAGTGAATGACGCGGCAATCTCAAAGGGAGCTTGCTCCCCTTCGCTGCGCAAGTAAGAATGAACAATGAACAATGAAGAATGAAAAATGAATAATGATTTTGCTTTA